>JAVCCD010000307.1 GCA_030765665.1 Candidatus Tenebribacter mawsonii
AAAGATAAAATAAATTTTTATTACTTTGCCAAGGGTTCAGCAACAGAGACTCAAAGTCATCTAATTTATTGTAAAGAAGTAAAATACACGACTCCCGAAGCAGTAGACCAATTAATCAAAGAATTAGAAGAAATTTGTAAATCGTTGAATAAGATCATTAAAACATTGCACAATCAATAATTTTTCTTGATCTTGATCTTTACATTGGTCTCGATATTGATCTTGATCTTTACATTGGTCTCGATCTTGATCTTGATCTTTACATTGGTCTCGACCTTGATCTTGATCTTGATCTTTACATTGGTCTCGACCTTGATCTTGAATATTAGGAGCTTTTATGCATGAAGGCGCAATAGTTCACTCTTTATTAGAAATTGCAAAAGATATTAGAATTAAAGAAGAACTCAACGAAATAACAGAAGTAAAAATAGTTGTTGGAAAATTTCATCAGATAGTTGAGGAAGTAATGATAGCTAATTTCGATTTTATGAAAACTGAATATAGCGGATTTGATAATGCAATTTTACTGATGACTGAAAAAGAAGTTAGCGTTAAATGTGAAGATTGCAAGCATGAATTCACAATTGATGAACCTATTTTCATGTGTCCAAAATGTGATTCCTTTAACACTGAATTAATTTCCGGTAAAGAACTCTATATTGAAACTATTGAAGGAATGAAAGAATGAAAATTGTTATTGTATCACTTTTATTTATATTCTCAGTTTTATTGGGAGGAGACGAAATAATGAAATATAATGAACTTAACGCAGAAGAAGAACGAGTAATTATTCACAAAGGAACAGAACGACCTTTCAGTGGAGAATTTTATAGTTATGATAAGAGTGGAACATATTTATGTAAACAATGTGATGCACCACTATTCAATTCAGAAGATAAGTTCGATTCCAATTGTGGATGGCCTAGTTTTGATGATGAAATTGATGGTGCCGTTAATCAGATTAAAGATGCAGATGGAGTTCGAACTGAGATTATTTGTAATAATTGTGGGGCCCATTTAGGTCACATTTTTGCAGGAGAAAATTATACTGATAAAAATATACGCCATTGTGTTAACTCCATCTCTTTGAATTTCATTCCTGAAAAACCAAAATTTGAAACTGCTATATTTGCTGGTGGTTGTTTTTGGGGAGTTGAACATCTATTTAAGAAAGTTGAAGGAGTTACGGATATCTCTGTAGGATATATTGGAGGTGATAATGAAGATC
Source organism: Candidatus Tenebribacter mawsonii (assembly GCA_030765665.1). Lineage (GTDB taxonomy): Bacteria > Cloacimonadota > Cloacimonadia > Cloacimonadales > TCS61 > Tenebribacter > Tenebribacter mawsonii. The sequence goes on from JAVCCD010000307.1 coordinate 1,229, forward strand.
CTTCCTATAAAGAAGTTTGCTCAGGTACTACTGGTCATGCAGAAGCAGTTAAAATAGTTTTTGAACCGGAAAAAGTATCTTATGAAGAATTGGTTAAACTCTTTTTTGAGATTCACGATTTCACTCAAGTTAATAGACAAGGACCCGATATTGGTAAACAGTACCGATCAGCGATTTTCTATACTAATGAAGATCAAAAAGAAACTGCTAAAACGGTGATCAAAATATTGATAAATAAAAATTATAGCGTTGCAACTTCATTAGTTGAAGCTAGTAAATTCTGGGATGCTGAAGAGTACCATCAAGACTACTATAACAAAACTGGAGGCAATCCATATTGCCATATTTATAAGAAAATATTTTAATCATATTTTTTGTTTGACATAATTTTTTGTGTTACATTTTTGTCTTTTCGTAACACGGAGGTTCAATGTCTGATCTTATTAGATTCGGAGTTTCAATTGATAAGGAACTCCTTGAAAAATATGATGCAAAAATAAAGTTAGAGAATTATTCAAATCGTTCTAATGCTATTGCTGATCTTATTCGCGAAGCCCTTATCAAACAAGAATGGCAGGAAGATAAAATAATTACAGGTGTCATTACTATTGTATTCGATCACCACAAACGAGATCTCGTAAACAACCTTACAAATATTCAACATGATCATCATGACCTTATTATTTCATCTCAACACATACATTTAGATCACGATTATTGTTTTGAAATTATTGTCGTGAAGGGCAAGCCGAAAAAGTTGAAAAACCTCTGCACAAAATTAAAAGCTGCAAAAGGTGTGAAACACGCAAAACTGAATTTAGCAACAACCGGAGAAGTATAACCATGCTTAATGAAATCACTATCTTAGCATTTACAGCCGCATCGATCGGATTCTTCCACACCCTCTTTGGTCCCGATCATTATCTGCCTTTCATCATGATGTCTAAAGCCCGAAATTGGAAAATGCGAAAAACAATGTTAATAACTTTTCTATGTGGTTTAGGTCATGTTGGAAGTTCAATAGTCCTTGGATTTATAGGAATATCTGTTGGAATTGCAATTTCCAAAATTGAAATGTTTGAATCTTTTAGGGGAAATATGGCAGCCTGGGCTTTTATTGTTTTCGGATTTGTTTATCTTGTTTGGGGAATTCGTCAGGCGATCAGGAACAAACCGCATACACATTTACATATTCATGGAGATGGATCAGAACATGAACATCTACATTCTCATAAAAAAGAACATTCACACGTTCATGGTAAAAAGAATATAACACCTTGGGTTTTATTTACAATTTTTGTACTTGGACCTTGCGAGCCCTTGATCCCAATCTTGATGTATCCTAGTGCAAAGAGCAGTATTTCAGGTTTAATATTTATAACTTTGATCTTTGCAGTTGTAACTATTTCAACGATGATGACCGTAGTATACCTTGCATCTTTGGGATACAAATTTGTTCCCATGAAAAAAATGGAAAGATTTTCTCATGCAATTGCTGGATTCATAATAATGTTTAGTGGTTTGGGAATTCAATTATTGGGACTATAGCTCAAAGCTATTACTTTGAGAATTTGAAATGAGAAAAATCATAATCTCACGGAAGGTTGAGAAACATAATCTACGAAATGGTAAAAAAAATTTCGTGTCTTTGTGGCGAAAAAAGGAGTTATAGATGGATAAAACAGAAATTAAGGTAATGAAAAAAATCTTAAGTGCAAATGACAAGATCGCTGGAGAGTTAAGAAAGGACTTGGCAGATATGGGAATTAATTTTATTAATTTGATGAGTTCACCCGGATCTGGAAAAACGACAATTATGGAAAGAACAGCAAGGGAATTAGGAAACAATATTTGTGTAATTGAAGGCGATATTCAAACAACACTCGATGCGGAAAGAGTTGCCAAAGCAGGAATCCAGACGTACCAGATAAACACCGGTGCATTTGGTGGTGATTGCCATTTGGAATCAGCCTGGATTCGTTCTGCCATTGACGAGATGGATTTAACAGGCATCAAAACACTCTTCGTAGAAAATATTGGAAACTTGGTCTGCCCTGCAGAATTTGATGTTGGTGCTCACACGAATGCTGTTGTACTCAGTGTTACAGAGGGTGAAGATAAACCACTCAAATATCCTCTTGCTTTCCAAACCTCTTCTTTATGTATAATTTCCAAAATCGATCTTCTCCCTTATCTCGATATTAAGATCGAAGAGATAAAAGAAAATATTAAAATGGTTAATCCCAAAATGAAGGTAATCGAATTATCTGCCAAAACGGGTGAAGGATTTGAGAATTGGATAAATTTCCTGAAATAATTAAAGTTATATTTCTTAAACAAAAAGAACCTGCAAATGCAGGTTCTTTTTTCTAATTCATGATCAAATTCATGCTTTCTGCTATATATTCTATTTCCTTTTCTTTAATAGTCAAAACATCAAAAAGCAGATCACCTTCCCTCAAGATTCCTAAGATAGGTTTATCCAATTCAAGTAATTTTTTATGCAGCTTCTTTGCATAATTTCTATTTCCTTCGTGAATAATCTTCACTGCCAAACTATTGATCTTTAATTGTGGAAGAGTCCCACCGCCGCATTGTGCTTTGCTTTCAATAATTTCTGATCTTATGTTTAATTTTTCTAATTCGATAATTAATTTTTCAGCTAGTTTTTGTAGGTCTTTTTTCTTACGATTTAACATTTCAAAGATTGGAACTTTAGTGAGTAGATCTTCATCATTCAAATAAAAACGCATAACCGCAGAAAGAGCTGCAATTGTCATCTTACCAACTCGCAGAGCTCTCATCATTGGATCTTTTGCAATTTTTTGTATTAAATCAGATTTTCCTGCAATGATTCCAGCTTGTGGACCGCCAAGTAATTTATCTCCACTAAAAGAGACAATATCGCAACCAGATTGCAGACTACTTCTCACATCAGGTTCATTCTCAAGCGGCAGTCCGGTCGGCTTTCTAAGCAAACCGGAGCCAAGGTCATAAACAAATAGAAGTCCATGTTTCTTTGCTAAATCTGTTAGTTCAGATAATTCAACTTCTTCTGTAAAACCATCGATATAATAATTTGATTTATGTGCCTTGAATATGAGAGTTGTATTTTTAGTAATTGCATTTTCATAATCGGAAAGTTTAGTGCGGTTGGTTGCTCCCACCTCGATCATCTTGCAACCACTAGCTTTCATTATTTCAGGAATACGGAATGATCCACCGATCTCGATAAGTTCTCCTCTGGAAATTATGACTTCTTTACCTTTAGCAAAAGTTTTTAATATCAGCATAACTGCTGCTGCGTTATTATTAACAACTACAGCATCTTCAGCTTGAGTTACGAATTTCATTAATTCTGATATGTGTGAATTACGTTGACCTCGTCGTCCGGTTTTTAAATCAAATTCTAAGTTTGAATAATTAGAAACAATAGATTTTAATTCTTCCAATACATGATCTCCCAGAAGAGCACGACCCAGATTTGTGTGCAGAACTATTCCTGTTCCGTTAACTACTTCTATTAAACTTTTATCGCCAATAGATTTACAAAAGTTCTTTATCTGGGTGAGTATAGCTTCAAGACTAATAGCTTTTTCACCAGCTAGTATGTTTTCTCGAATTTCTTTCAACACTTTACGTATTGAGAAGGTAACAAGCTCTACTCCGTAAACACTTATCAATTCCTTCATCTCTTCATTAATAAGAAGCTTATCAACTCCTGGAATTTTCTTCATTTCTTCTCTCATTACTTATTCCTATTCAAACTATTTAATACTATATTTGTTTAATTAAATTACTTAATAAAAACGTCAATAGAAATTAGAATTCGATGATTAGATATAGTGATTAAAGACAGAATAAGTTTGATAAGACTCAATCAGTTAATTATTTGCTTTAACTTTATACCCATCCCCCGAGAAATCAGGAATTATTGATTCGTAACTATCTTTAGAAATAAGTAACTAATCCGTAAAAATAACTGCAGAAATGTGTTGAAAAGAAATGCTCCTATTTTAATATTGATTT
>JAVCCD010000060.1 GCA_030765665.1 Candidatus Tenebribacter mawsonii
GATCTTTCTTCATTAAAATAAATATCGTTTCCATCAAGATCGATCACAAATGAGTATGAATCCCCTAAAGTTCCTAAAGCTCCTCCGGCACGGCATCTATATGTATCATCTCCACCCAAATCGATAATGAAAGCAAAATCACGGCTATAAACATTCTCACCTTTTCCACCAATGATAAGCTCTCCATATTTTGTTTTAACATAGTGTAATATTTCACCCTCAGCACCTTCTATGTTTTCGTAATTGTTGATTTCATAATTCTCAAAATTCTCTATGTTCAATTCTTCCATTAATGTCAGGAATATCATACCGGCTGAATGCAGAGAACTTCTATCAAGTTTTTTCAAAATATCCAAAAGTCTGTCTTTATCCACAGAGCGGGAAGTATCCGCATAAACATTAAATTCCTGTTGCCAATTTCCTTTTAAAGCTATGTCTTCAGGGTCATCTTCCCCACACCATAAATTTGGTGCTGACATAATAAGGTCATGCAACTCTAAAGTATCTAATTTGGAATAGAATCTCTTTAAATATGGTTCCGCCTGATCAAGCGCATTCACAATAATATCTTCAGGTTTTTTTGAATCAGATGGATGAAATTCATAAGTTTTATCAATTTCAATATCGAGTTGTTGTGTCAAAAATTCTACAATATCTTTTATGCTGTTATCTTTCGCAGTATTTACGGTTTCTTCAACATACGATGGAAGTTCCAGAGGATTATCCAGTAAGTAGTCTACGATCTTTAGTTTAAATGTATCATCCTTTACCCATGCTTTTTCAAAACCCAGCTCATGATGTTCCAAATGAAGATAGCTCAAACAAGAATCCAGTACAGTTGTAGTTAGGGAATCTAAAATCTGTGCCGAGAGCATAATAGGTAAAATGTTAATAAAAATTATCAGAATTATAGTTTTATTTTTAAGCATTTACTACCTCAGAAATAATTTCACTTCAGATTCCGCTTAAAGATTATTCTCTAATAAGTCAAACTAAAAGAAACAGAATAAATTCTTCTTGATTAATTATTCATTTGATAATTTATGTGCATGATTAAATATATAAGGAATTAATGAATGAAATATCTATTAGTAATTATAATAATTATTTACTCTTCATTTGTATCAGCTAAGATTATTGCTGAAGTTGGCAATTGTCGAATCACATCAATAGATCTACAACAGGAAATCGATGTCCTCAACGATAAGTATGAATACCCATATGGTTCGATTAGACAAATTGCACTTAATAACCTAATAGGTAATTGTCTAATATCAAATTATGCAACAGAAAATAGAATTTATGTTGATGATACAGAATTGGAAGCCTTTTTTATTCAACAGGTTGGAGACCTTCCCAGATTTCAATCGAATGGAGTTTTCAGCGAAGAGAAATTCTTTTACTTTAAAAATAGTAAGGAAGGAAGAAATGTTCTTAAAGCAATGAAGAAAGAGTTACGCATCACCAAGGCTAGAACAATCTTAGAAGAATCATTTGAGATCTCCGAAGCAAAATTATTAAGACAGTATTTTATGGAGAATACTAAGATCGATCTGGGTTATGCAATACTTGATAAGCAAGATATCGATTTTGAGATAGAAACATTACCGGAAGATTTTGAGTGGTATTACCTGCGTAATAAACATAAATATGATAAAGAAGAGAGAATCAAATTAAATATTTTTGTTGTTTTAAAAGAGGAATTTAATGAAGTTGCTGTACCAATTGTCAATCGTAAAATCACACAAATGATATTGTCGGATACAACATTGAGTGCAAATGAGACATATGAATTCCGTAACGAAATGATAAGCGAAAAAACACTAAAATTAGCCCGACAAAAAGCAGTTCAAGTAACTGAACTTTTGCAGGCAAATGCTAATATTTCACAAGACATTTTAGAATCATCGTATCTTAGTAGAAATGATGAACTAGGCAATTTACCAGATATAATTTTAAATAGCGCTTTCGAATTGATTGAAGGGCAATATTCTGAACCCATTCAAATTGATGAAGGATATCTTGTGTACACAGTCGTAGATAAAAAGAAAATACCTATAAAGGATGATCAAATTGTTGCAAAACTGATCTGGCAAAATTACTTGAAGAAAGAAGTAAATAGAATTAATGAAGATTCGCACCGTAATTATTTTGAAGAGAATTTTGAAAAATTCATTATCCCTGCAGTAATTGTAACAAAAATCGAAATATCAAATCCATCACTGTTCTCATCTACAAGTAGAGAAGAATATCAGCAGAAAATTAGGCACTTACTAAGTACAAATGCAGAAGATGAATACAAACTTTCTAAGATTACAGAAGAGTATAATCTCTCTGAATCTAAAGAAAACATCTATCTTGAGAAATTCGGTAACGCCAGTATAGTTGATGATATGATCGCTATAAGAATGAATCGTGGAGAAGAGTGGGGATTTATTCCAGCAAGTAAAAAGATCATATTTTACAAAGCATTATCTTACTTTCCTGAATTTATACCAAGTTTTAAAAAGATCAGTGATCAACTCCCACAATTAATAATACAATCTAAAGCAGATAGTACGAATTTTAGAGACTATTTTGATACACATAAAAAAGATTTTAGAACACCTGACAGTTTACAGATTGGCGGAGTTGTATTTTCGGCAATTGATGAATTTAACAATTTTGAATTTACGATTCCTGATAACGAGATTAGGAAGATCTACAATAAACGAACGAATGAGTTTTATAGAGAAAAATCGGTAAAATTTAATTACATCTTCAGCCACAATTTCAATTTAGCTGAGGCAATTTCGAAACAGGCTTATGAAGGCGTTGACGCTTCTTTACTGGACTTGATCTTCGGCTGTAATTATACTCTTCCCAAAAATAAGATAGTTACTTATGATGATTTACCCGAGCAGATAAGTTCTGCATTATCGAACATGGATTCAGGAATGTGGTCCCAACCTATTAGTTATGACAATGGATGGATTGTGCTGAATAAAATAGAAAATTATAATGCAGGTACAATTCCTTTTTCTGAGATGAAATATGAATTACGTAAAGAAGCTCTAATGTCTATTGCCGATACAATAGCATCCAAAAAAGCTCAAGTTATTTTTGATTCAACAAGATATTTTTCGCATGTAATGAAATTTGCAGAGGAGAATGAAATCTTTAAAACTGAATTTCAAAATGCTAAAGAAGATTTTTATATTCTAGGTGATATTTCAACTTATAGATCTGAATTACTAAGAATGTGGAAGAATGAAAAATATTCGGGTATAATAAAACTTGAAAATGCCTATGCCGTCATTTTTCAAACAGATATCAGGCGTTCACGCCAACTTACTTATGACGAGGTGTTACCTCAAATTGTAGAAATCCAAAATTCTGCAAAGAAGTTTGAGATAGCCAAGGCAAACGTTTCTGAGATCAGGAATAAGATAGCAACAGGTGCAAATCCGGATTCTTTATTGTACTATCTGGGTGGCTGGAATGTTATTTCGGCTCTTTCACTTACTAGTAAGATACCTGGTGTAGATTTCAGTGAAGCAATTTATGATGACATATTGAAACATGAGGAAGGGTATTGTAGTTCAATAATACCCATTAACTCAGAAAAACTACTTTTTTATAAACTTCTAAAGTTGAATAAACCTTCTAAAAATGACTTCTATTCGGATAGACTATATTATGAGAAAATTTTTCTAAAGAAAGAATTTGATAAATGGAAAAATGAATATAAAGTGAAGATCGGTGTTAAAATTAATTAATGATTTAACTTCATAATGAGTCTTATATATTTTATGTTGAGTAAATAATTATTTTTAAAAGCATTGAATAGTCCGATAATTTAAGGGAGGATTAGTGGCTAGCACAAATTATAGAAACCTAATTGACAACTTGTATGAAGGGTTACTTTATGTTGATAAAGATGAACGCATAAAATACTGGAGTAAAGGCGCAGAAAAAATTACCGGTTATTCAAGTTCAGAGGTTTTTGATAAACAATTTTCCAAAGAGTTTCTATGTCCAATCAATGCTGATGGGAAAAAGTTTTTTGGTGATTCCAGCCTATTTTTTAATACGATTTCAAATGGAACAATAAAGCAATTTGAAATTTTAATAACTCATAAAGATGGTCGCCAAATTGCAATCTCTACTCGCATTGCACCAATGTATGACAGTAAAAATAGAGTAGTCGGTGCAACACAATTATTTACAGATAATAAAGATCATCTCGAACATTTAATAGTTGATTCAGAAGAATATCAGCAATCTTTTTTCGATCCCATTACAAAATTACCAAATCATATGAGCCTAGAGATGTCTATTGATGCTAAACTTAGTGAATTCCGAAGATACAACAGACCCTTTGGTATTCTATTACTTGAAATTGATAATTATGAAAAACTGAGTAATATTTATGGTGATGAGTTAAAAATAAATGTACTTACTTCAGTCTCGGAGTTAATAAAAAAAGATCTTAGACCTTTTGATATTGCCGGTAGATGGTCTGACAATGAATTTGCAATTGTTTTGGTAAACGTGAGAGAAGATTCAGTAGAAATGAGTGGAAACAGAGTAAGGAATATAGTAGAAAAATCAGAGTTTATAATTGGTAAAGGAACCATTGATTTAACATTATCTGTTGGTGGAATTATTGCCACACCTCACGACACAAAAAAAATCCTCATTGATAAATTACGTGAATCAACAGAAAAATGCTTTAATATGGGTGGAAACAAATTTCTTCTGTGGTCAACCGTTGAGTAACTCTTTGCATGAATAAAAAAAAAGCTGTGATATTCGACATGGACGGTGTGATTATTGACAGTGAACCACTTTATTACAAAATACAACAAAAACTATTTAAGGAATTCAAGATATCTGTTTCAGAACCTGAGTATGACGCATTCATTGGTGTAGGATTGTCATTCATGTGGGCAGAGTTAAGTTCAAAACACGTATTACCATTTACAGTTCCTCAACTTGTAGAGTTAAATAATGAGCGGATTTATAGTACATTTAGAAAGCTAGAGAAATTAGAGTTAACAGATGGTGTTGCTTTGTTGCTAACTTCTCTTAAAGGAATGGGATTAAAAACTGCAGTTGCATCTTCTACATCTAAAAAGATCATTAATGTGTTACTCTCTAAGTTGGGTATCATACAAGAATTTGATGTAATTGTTAGCTCTGAAGAAGTTCTTCATAGCAAACCCGAACCGGATATTTTTTTGGAAGCGGCAAAAAGATTGAACATTAAACCAATAAATTGCATTGTTATTGAAGACTCTGCTAATGGTGTAAAAGCAGCTGTAAAAGCAGGAATGAAGTGTATTGGATTCACAAATAAAAACTCAGGAGATCAGGACATTTCTAAAGCTGATATTATTATCAATAAATTTTCTGAAATTGATTTAAAAAATATTCTTTTTTGCTGATAGTCATATTATTAAAAACTTTTTTTCTTTAATATTATATTCAATTTGACACGATAATTATTAAAAGTATTTTTTGGTTTAATATTTAAATATAATCTGATGGAGGATTTGATGAAAAAAAGTTTATCATGGTTTGCAATTTCTCTTTTAATAACAATTTTAGGTGCTATATCTATCTTCTTTTTGTTTGGAGTTAGATATTACAATGAAAATGGTGTAGTTTTCTGGTCAATCTTAATAGCATGGATAACAATTCTTCTTGTAGCATCTGTTGAAATTGGAAGACAAGAAAAATTAAGACAACGAGTTGAAGCAAAAAATTTAAATAGTAAGTAATTATATAATTTGAATTTTTGTGATTTTGGATGGTCTAAAAAACTGATACATCTTTTTTTATTAAGAGTAATATTCTATAAATGAACAAATTAATTGGATTGCTAATAGTCTTAACTTTAATAAATGTTAGCATTTTTGCTGAAGACCCCGTTGACGAAACAATTAATTTTCTGCCAGAAGAAAATAAAGCTGAATATTTTTTTGATCGTGGATTAGGTTATTATAATCTAAATCAATACTCAAAAGCTCTCACATTCTTAAATCAAGCACTGGAAATATATACACAAAGTAACGATAAACCAAAAATGACCAGATGTTATAATAACATTGGTAACATCTATAATAAACTAAACATTTTCAATAAAGCTATGGAGTACCATCTACAATCTTTAGAATTGGGTGAAACACTGAATGATAATGAAGGAATTGTAAGTTCATTAAATAACATTGGAAATGTTCTAAGGAATATAGAAAAATACGATGAAGCACTTGATTATTACCAAAGAGCTTTGGATTTAAGCTACGAGATCAATGATAATAAAAGTCTTGCAATTACTCTGAATAATATTGGAAATATCTATCTTTCAAAAGAGAATTATAAAAATGCATTGAGTTTTTATAACAGATCATTAATTTTAAAGAAAGAGCTGAAAGATAATTTTGGCATAGCAACTTCATATAATAATATTGGAATTTCATATCAAGGATTAGGATCAACCGCAAAAGCTTTAGAAAATCACAGCATTTCTCTGGATATGATGAAAAAACTGAAGGATGGTGATGGAATCGCATCAGCTTATTTTCACATTGGAATAATATATTATGAAAAGAATGAAAATAAAAAGGCTTCCTTTAATTTAGAAAAGGCTTTAGTTTATGCTCAAAATTATGACAATAAACAAATCATGATTCCATGCTATAAAATTCTCGGGGAGATCTATTCTAAGCAAAGAGACTATTTTAAAGCATTTATAGCTATGAAGCTTTATGCTCAGATAAAAGATGACATGGTTTCTGTTCAAACCCAAAAAGCTGTTGCAGAATTACAGATACGACATGAAACAGAAAAAAAAGAAAAAGAGATCGAATTACTGAAAACAAAAGCATCCATCATTGATTACCAATCTAAAGAAAGTGAAATGTTCATGATAATTCTGGTAGTAGTTTTTATTGCAGTTACAGTTATGGGATTTTTCTTTTATTTCCAATTCAGGCAAAAAGCTAATTCCAATAAAGCTATAGAAGAACAGAATTTAATGCTTACTCAAGCGTATAGTAAAATGGAAGAACTTGCAAAAACTGACATGCTTACTGGTCTTTCAAATCGTAGAGATATGTATCAGAAGATCAAACACGAAACAGATCGTTTTGAAAGAAATGAAAATTCATTTGTTATCCTTATGGCAGATATCGATAATTTTAAGAAGATAAATGATACATACGGTCATGATGCAGGTGATCATGTATTAACATCAATTTCATCTCTGATGCTTTCTTTTATGAGAAAGCAAGACATTGTAGGCCGCTGGGGAGGCGAAGAATTCCTGTTATTACTTCCGGAAACCAACCTTGAAGGTGGCAAAAAAATTGCTGAAAAACTTAAATCTCGCATAAAAAATGAGACTATACAATTTAAAGGACACGATCTAAAAGTTACTATTACTATAGGTCTAAGTTTGTATGACCGCATCTGTGATGTAAATGAGAGCATAAAAGAAGCAGATAAAGCAATGTATTTTGGAAAAATTAGAAATAAAAATTGCGTTGTAACTGCTAATGATATTTAATGGTGTAAATTAATAAAGAGAGATTATGAAGAAGTTTATTGAGGGAATTCCAAAAGCAGAATTACATTTACATATTGAAGGTACTTTTGAGCCTGAACTTATGTTCAGGATAGCTAAAAGAAATGATATTAAACTCAATTATAAAAACATCAAAGATCTTAAAAAGGCATACAATTTTGCAAATCTGCAAGAATTCTTAGATATTTATTATATGGGATGCAATGTTTTATTACATGAAGTTGATTTTTATGATCTAACCTGGGCTTATCTGCTAAAAGCTAAAGAACAAAATATTTTACACACAGAGATAATGTTCGACCCACAAACGCATACCGAACGTGGAATTTCATTCGATACTGTGATAAACGGAATTCATAGAGCTTTAACTCAAGCAGAAACTAAACTGGGAGTTACATCAAAATTGATAATGTCAATTTTACGCCATCTTCCAGAACAGGCTGCCTTTGTAACATTGGAACAAGCTGCACCCTTTAAAGAATGGATAGATGTGATAGGACTTGATTCTTCAGAAATTGGACATCCACCTTCAAAATTCAAAAGAGTATTCCAAAAAGCTAAAGAAGAAGGTTACTTAATAGTTGCTCATGCTGGTGAAGAAGGTCCTCCTGACTATGTAACTGAAGCTTTAGAAGTACTTCATGTTAACAGAATAGATCATGGCAACAGAAGCTTGGAAGATAATGATGTGGTTAGTGATCTAATCGAGCGAAAGATGGCACTAACAATATGTCCGCTTTCTAATCTTAAATTAAAAGTTGTTAGCGATCTTAAAGTACACCCACTCAAAGAGATGCTATTAAAAGGTCTTTTTGTTACAATTAATTCTGACGATCCAGCTTATTTTGGGGGTTATCTCAATGAAAATTATATTGAAATCCAGAAAGCTTTAAATCTTTCGAAACAAGATATTGTACAAATTGCAACCAATTCTTTTAAGGCTTCATTTTTAAATGAGATAGAAAAAAATGCAATGTTGCTCAAACTTAAAGAATTTACTGATGTGTGAGTTTTGTTAACCGATAGGTAATTTTTTATTTGACACAAAAACCCGTTTTTTTGTTGAGTCCACTTTGCGTGGCGGGATAGCTCAGTTGGTAGAGCAGAGGCCTGAAAAGCCTTGTGTCCCCAGTTCAAGTCTGGGTCCTGCCACCATTTTTATATCCATTTCTTGATACACAAATTATTTAAAACTATTTTTTTTTAATTTTCATCACAACCTCTGTAAATCCATCATCCTCATTGGATGCAACAACATTATATTTTTGCCTTAGATCTTTATGAGCATTTGCAACAACAAAGCTCTGATGCGTTATCTCTAAGAGATCAACATCATTAAAATCATTACCAATTCCGACAATTTCGTTTAAACCAATGTTTAGTTTTTTGCAAAGCCATATTGCGGAATGTCCTTTGGAAATATTCTTTGGAAACACTTCCAGCCATATTGAATTATTATCCAGAGGTGAAGTAGCTCTAATAACTTTTAAAAAGCTAAGTTCATTTTTAATACTTTCAAATTTCTTTTCATCATTTTGTTTTAGAATTGCCAATAATTGAGTTGATTTTATTGGTGAAGTTTTCAATTTTAGTGGTTGTGCAAATTCTTTGTAAAGCTCAATTCTCCGTTTAAAATCTGGTAATGAATGGTGAGACCAGTAACGAAATTTATGATTTTCTGGGATAATGTCATGAACCATAAAATCTACATCATATTCCAATAATATTTCTATCGCTCTCTTTGTATCTTCTTTGTTAATGTGATTTTCATAAATTATATTTTTAGTTTGCCAATTTAGAAATCCTGCACCAGATGAAAACATTAAATACTCAAACGGGTGCTCAGTAATTAATACTTTCTTTGCAGATAGAATATTTCTACCAGTAGCTATAATAAGTATGATACCATTATCTTTTAGCATTTTCATAGAATTCAAGTTTGCTTCAGAAAATGTTCCATTATCTTTGAGCAAAGTTTTATCAAGGTCAGTGAATACGGCTTTTATCATAATTACTTCCTTATACATTTGATTCACTTGACAAGAATATTAGTCAAGAAGTTTAGATTTACAAAGGTTATTTATGGAGGTTATGTGTATCTCATAAGAAATATATTAGTCCCGATTGCTAAGGACATCAATTTAGAAAAAGCAATTTCAAACAAACTAAAGATCTCAACCAAACATATAAACAATATTAAATTAATCCGTCGTTCGATAGACGCACGCAAAAAGAATTTTCTCAAGTACAATTTCACAATTGTTGCAGATATCGATATTAATGTAAAATTAGATACTGAAGTGCAAGAATATTTTGCTCCGCAACCTTACATCAAGAATTCTATAAAATTATCAGATCCTCATCCATTCATTATTGGAGCAGGACCAGCTGGTCTTTTTGCAGCTCTTTCACTTGTTGAGAAAGGATTTAAACCATATATTTTCGATCGTGGAGAAACAATTTTACA
>JAVCCD010000120.1 GCA_030765665.1 Candidatus Tenebribacter mawsonii
ATCTGATTGAGAAGAATGAAATTAGATATGAGGAATATAATATTTCTGCTGATAATGATGTAGTTGTTGTAGCATTTGGTACAGCAGCAAGAATTGCAAAATCGGCAATTGATGAATTGCAGGAAAGTGGTAAAAGTGTGGGAATGATTAGACCTATAACCGTATGGCCATATCCATATGAAGCAATTAAAAATGTTCTACACGACAAAGTTAAAAAAGTTGTCGTATGTGAATTAAATCTGGGTCAGATGGTTGAGGATGTAAGATTAGCAGTGAATGGAAAATTACCGGTAGAATTTTTAGGTAAAGTTGGTGGTATTTTATTTACACCAGATGAAATAAAAGCAAAGATTTTAGATGGCGAGGGGGAATAATGGAAATTATTGCACAAAGACCAAAATCATTAACGGATATACAATTTACATACTGTCCTGGTTGTACACACGGTATTTCCCACAGACTTATTGCTGAAGCGCTAGATGAATTAGATATGAGAAATCAAACAATGGGTGTTGCACCTGTTGGATGCTCAGTATTTGCTTATAAATTTTTCGATTGTGATATGGCAGAAGCTGCTCATGGTAGAGCTCCAGCTGTAGCAACAGGGATGAAACGAGCCCGACCTGATATGCATGTTTTCACTTATCAAGGTGATGGTGATTTGGCAGCTATTGGAACTGCAGAAATAGTTCATGCGGCGAATAGAGGAGAACATATTACCGTTTTCTTCGTAAATAATGCTATTTATGGTATGACAGGTGGACAAATGGCTCCGACAACACTTCCTGGTATGAAAACTTCCACATCACCATACGGTAGGGATGAAAAAGATATTGGATACCCAATACAAGCATGTGAATTGATAAATTCATTGAGAGCACCATATTTTATTGAGAGGGTTTCCTTGCTTTCACCACAAGATATTCTTAAAGCAAAAAAAGTTGTGAAAAAAGCACTTCAATTTAATAAAGAGGAGAGAGGATTTACCTTTGTAGAGTTTGTTTCTACTTGTCCTACAAACTGGGGCATGGCTCCTGTAGAAGCTTTAGCATGGGCTAAAGAAAATATGCTGCCTTTCTTCCCGATTGGAAATTTACGAGATCGATCACAAGTAGGAGGAGAATAATGAAAACTGAAATTATTAGCTCCGGATTTGGTGGTCAAGGTGCTTTAACTATTGGTAAATTCTTAGCAAAAGCTGGGATGGGTGAAGGGCTTAATGTTTCATGGCTTCCCTCTTATGGACCAGAGATGCGTGGTGGAACAGCAAATGTTTCTACAGTGATCTCAGATAGACCGATTGCGTCACCACTAGTAACTTATCCCGATATCCTTGTTGCACTTAATCAACCTTCAATAGATAAGTTTGGACCGAACATCAGGAAAGGTGGACTTCTTATTTCTAATTCCGATATGTGTCCTCATGGAATAAAGCGTGATGATATTACTGTTATTGAAGCACCGATGAATCAAATAGCTAAAGAAATTGGAAGCATGATGGTTCTGAATATGGTTGCTATCGGGATTGTAATTGGGAAAACCGAAATTGTAAAATATGAGACTCTGGAAGCAGATCTCTCAGGATTCCTTAAGAAAAAGAACCCTGCTCTTTTAGAGGCAAACCTTAAAGCAATTAAAAAGGGAATTGAAATTGGTAGCAAATCGTAGTAACTAATTCTTAGAATTAAAAAGTATTATTTAAATTAATGCCCGGCAGAAATGTCGGGTTTTTATTGATATATTAAAATTAAATTGACATTTATTATATATATTCAAGTTCTAAAACATTAAGATTATAAGGGGGAAACATGAAAATAAGTAAATTGGCAATTATTGGATTATTCGTAATAATATTTATGCTTGCTGGTTGTGCATCTACAACCCGCACAGTAGAAAGAGTTTCTGCAGAGGAAGTCTCAGATCAAAGCGGTAATTGGAATGATACAGATTCACGTTTGGTTGCAGAGCAAATGATAAAAGATCTTATGTACAGACCGTGGTTGCAGGATTTTGCTCTTGAAGAGGATAGAAAACCTGTTGTGGTTGTTGGAACTATCCGAAACTTCAGCTCAGAACATATTCAAGCAGATATTTTTATCAAAGATATAGAAAGAGAACTTATTAATAGTGGAAAAGTTAAATTTGTTGCGGGTGTAAAAGAGAGAGATGATATTCGACAAGAAAGAATGGAACAACAATCTTATGCAAGTGACGAAACAGCAAAAAGATTAGCTGCTGAGTCTGGTGCAGATTTTATGCTACAGGGTGGGATAAAATCTAATACAGATGCAAGTGGTGGAAAAGCTGTAAAATTTTATCAAGTCGACCTTGAGCTTATCAATGTAGAATCAAATGAAAAGGTTTGGATTGGATCTAAAGAGATTAAGAAGTACGTGAAAAAGAACAAAGTTAAGTGGTAAATTCAGAATGAATTATACCTTCAAAGTGCTTCTGATACTTGTACTTACTATTACGCTAGGTTGTGCAAGTACAAAAAGCTCTAAATCACAATTTGTGGGGATCAATGAAAAACTTGTTTCACACGATTACCAAGGTGCGCTTAAACAGATAGAAGCTGCTAAAGAAAAATCTTATAAAAAAAAAGAAAAAGCACTCTATTATGTAGATGTTGGAATGCTTTATCACTACAATGGCAATTTTGAACAGAGTAATACATTACTTTCCAAAGCAGAAAATGCTTTTGATGAACTTTATACAAAGAGTATAGGTCGCGGAGCAGCTTCAATGCTTTTGAATGATAACGTTCTTGAATATTCAGGTGAGGATTATGAGGATGTTTATCTCAATGTGTTCAAAGCACTTAACTATGTTGAATTAGATAAATTTGATGATGCCTTTGTTGAAATTAGAAAGATAAATGAAAAACTATCTTTGCTGGAACAAAAGCATAAAAAGATGGCAAAACAATACAATTCATCTAAAGATAAAAAGAAGAACTTTGAAACCGGTAAAAATAAGTTTCATAATTCTGCTCTGGGAAGATACTTGAGTATGCTGCTCTACAGAGCGGAAGGGAAGATGGATGATGCTAGAATTGATAAAGAAAAAATCGATGAAGCCTGGCAATTGCAATCTCATATTTATAACTTCAGTAAACCCTCTTTAAATAACTATCTTACTAGAACTAACAAGGCGAAGATCAATGTGATATCCTTTACCGGGCGAGCTCCTGATAAAAAGGCAAACACACTTTATATTCATACTGAAAAGGATCTTGTAATAATAGGAACTACAAAAGAAAACCCACGGGGAAAACAAAATTTAGAAACTTTAGACCTTATTAACTGGAAAGATATAAAAAAAGGTTATCACTTTAAATTCCAACTACCCCATTTGAAAACTAGAAAATCTAATATTGGCAGGATAGAAGTTCTTATTGATGGCATTACTGCTACAGATCTTCAACAAATAGAAGATATTGAGAAAGTTGCCTTAGAAACCTTTAAAATTAAGGAACCTCTTATTTACTTAAAAACAATTACCAGAACCATATTGAAGGGATTGTTTGCAGCAAAACGTAAACAGGAAATGGAAAAGAAAATAAATAATGATTTATTAGGATTTGTTGCCAGATTAGCAACAGATGCAATTGTAGATGCTACAGAAAATGCTGATCTCAGGATCTCAAGATTCTTTCCGGCAAAAACATCTGTTACAGAAATAGAAGTAACACCAGGAATGCATAATATAAAAGTTAAGTATTATTCACACAATGGTACTGTACTTTTTGTTGATGACATTGGAGATCAGAATATCTCAAAATCTGAATTAAATCTGTTTGAATCATTTTACTTAAATTAATTGTTATTGAAAGCAATTTAACAATGATAATAAGGTTAAATATAAACCCTTAATTTAAATAATAAGAGGAGAAATTATGAAAAAAACAATTTTACTGTCAATTATACTAATTCTTATACTTTCGTGTGCTGCTCATGCCAAGAAAAGGAAAAATTCAAAACCTGAATGGTTGAAAAATCCAAAGTCAGTGTATTCTGAACAAATGTATCTAAAAGCAATTGGAGAGGGAGATTCTCGCAGTGATGCTGAAAATATGGCAGCAGGGAATCTTTCAAAGATCTTTGAATCTAAGGTTAAAGCAGAAGAGACTGTTAATCAGCGCTATATGGAACTCATAAAAAATGATAAAACAGATATAGAAGAGCAAACCGATATAATTAAAAATGTAAATATCCAATCTCAGCAAACACTTTTCAATATTCAATTTGGAGAGAGTTATACAGATGATATGGGTAGAGTACATACAATTGCATTTTTAAATAGAATGAAAACAGCCGAGATCTATGAGAGTAAAATTAATAAAAATGCTGCCCGGATTTCATATTTTAATAAAATTGCCAATGAGTCTTATGACCAATTATTAAGTTATGCTTCATTGAGCGCTGCATCTGCTGTGAGTTCTCATAACGAACTTCTTCTTGCTCAACTCACTATCATTTTCCCTTCTGCTATTGATATGCTTGAAATTAACTATAATCATAATGAGATTGTAAAAAATGCGAATGCAGCAGCAGCTGAAATTTCATGTAGTATCGAAATTAAAAATGATGAAGATAATAAGATAACAATTTTATTAGAAGAACTAATCAATGATATGGGATTTGTGATCTCTGCAGAAAATATCTTAAAAATTGATGGAGAAATATTATTGGAGAAAACTGATCTGAATCGTGATATGGAATTTGTTCGTTATGAATTGCAAATAAATGTTACAGATAATAATGATAATATTATTGTTTCAATGTCTGAAAAAGGCAGAGAAGGACACGTTTCCGCTTCAGAAGCAAGAGCACGTGCTATTCGTACTTTGAGCAAAAAGATAAATAGGCAGCTTAAGAAGAAACTTATCGCATATCTTGATGGGATGGTTTTAGGATAACCCTCAATAATCCCAATGAAGATAAACCCTTCTGATTGATAAGTTGAACTTATCAATTCAATTGTGTTCGCAAGTTCAACTTGCAAACAAGATAAAAATATGCAATGACATTATACTGATGCAGGTTCAATCTTGTAGATTGAACCATAAAGTTTTGTACGCATCAAAATGATACGTCCTGCTTCAAGAATAAGTTCTGTATGAGATAAGGAGTCACCGTGAAATATATAAAGAAGATAATATTTTTCATCTCTCTATTCGTACTTTATATAATCGTTAAAGAATTTTTGCAACTTTATGTGTAATTTGAGTTTTATTCTAAGTTGCGTACAATAATCCTTAGCTGTGAAAAGGGGAGAATAGGAATAAATTTTTTGCATGATTATGATTTGTCATTGCTCTTTGATATACAAACTGTAATGCTTGGCTAGCGTAATATAGCTGTTTTGAGAGCAAGTTGGAGAAAATAGAATCAGTGCAAGTCTGTAGTGAATTATCTTTTTAATATCCTCAAGAATACATCATCCATATTTTGCAGTAATTCCGGATCTATACGTCTGGAGTTCCAGCCAACTCCCCAGTGTAGATGATTTCCGGTTGAACGTCCGGTTGAACCTACCTCACCGATCTTTTCGCCAGTAAGGATATAATCTCCCACTTCAACATTTATGGAACTCATATGTATGTAAATGGAACTGAATCCGCTACCGTGATCTAAGAGGACAAATTTTCCATTATAAAAAAAAATTCCTGTTATAGCTACAACACTTGTTGTCATTGCATAAATATTTGTTCCTTCAGGCGCGGCAATGTCAAATCCGTTATGTGGTTTTTTTGGAACTCCATTTAGAATACGCTGACTACCGAAAACTCCTGTGATCTTACCATTAGTAATTGGACTACAAAAATCATCAAAATAGATGTACTTATTTTCAAGGATTTTTTTCCGTCTTTTTGTTAAAGTTTCATATTCATTAGAAATTCTTTGAGTTAGAATTGAATCCTGAGGTTCTTCAATAAATTTTTTGTTAATCCGATCTATCCTTTGAATTTTATAATTACGTTTTGCAATATAGAAATTGGAAGAATACATCTTACCATCATTTAACGCGATTGTTATTATATGTTTAAGCTTTTCATCACGATCAAAACCCAATATTGCTTTATTTTCAAAAATTAGAATTTCTTTGTGATCAAGAAATAATTTTTCAACAGAATCATTAGTGTCACAGATTAATACTCCACCTTGAATTGGATTACCACGTAGAGTTATGAGTTCTTTTGAAGTTAACTGAATAGATATAAGTAAAATTAAAGTGAATAGAAATAATTTCATTTTTTTATTAGAATTCAACTACGACAAATGTATCCTTATTGATCCAACCACCTAAACCATTCTCTAACTTGATCAAACACCAATTCGCTTCTTCTTTTTCAATGATGACTATCATCCCTTCATGAATTGTGAAAACGCGAGTGAAATCTTCACCAGGTCCGCTATAACCGATAGCTGAAGTGCTAAGTAGAACTCCCTCTTCGTTATTATGGAATTCCTGCCATTTAAAAGTACTGATGATGGAAAATGCTGAAAATAGAAAAATGGAAATTGTTATCATAAATATGGGAACTGTTTTTTCACGATTTTTATAATGTACTATCATAAGACAAATTAGCATAACAATGATTATGAACATAAGAAGAGTGATGATAGCCAAAAGATTTATTGAAAATGAATCAAATGCTTTTAGCCAGAATGATCTTATTACACTTGTACTGCCGGAATCTTGTTTATCTTTTGTGAATGTGAGAGTATATTCAAGATTTCTTCTAGCTGCCTGATGATTGGATCTAACCTTTAGAGCTTTTTTGAAGTAGAGTATAGACCTGCCAATTTCATTTATTCTAAAATAACAGTTTCCAATATTGTAGTAGAGATCAGCATTTATTATCCCTTCATTTTCTAATAGACTAAATTTTTCTAAGGCAGTTTGATAATCTTTATCGTTAAATGAATTGATCGCATCTTGGTATATTGCATCAATCTGGTTAACAGCAAAAGTGCTGAACGAAAATATCAAAAATAGAAGTATTGGTATTAATTTTTTCATAATTATAATTTAACTCGCTTAATTAAAATTTGCATTTCATAATCTCTGTTATTGTTTCTTTCATCAATGTGTAATCTGCTTCAATTTTTTCTTTGGAAAATCCTCCGGGCATAAATCGAGCTTGATCACAGGTTTCAAATAGTGTTTTAATTCTTTCAACTAACATATTAGGAACATTCACAGAAATCATCTTAGAAATTATTTCTTCGGTTGAACTTCCACGGGGTTCTTTTAACTTATCTGCAAGATAACTGCTAAGTCCCTGTTGTGCAGCGGCATAAAATCCTGGATCTTCCTTAGCAGCAAAAATGTTTGCTTCTTTCATGTATTTTTTTAAGATCTTATTGGCCTGTTTTTGTCGTATGTAGTCAATATTCCCCGCTAATTTTGTCTGTTCTTTAGAATAGTATATTGAAGCAGGAATGAAAAGTAGTATGATGAACCATATGAACCAATAAAGAAATTTATCGTAATAATTTATATTTGATGTTAGGTCGCTATCAGTTATAATGAAACCAATATCAGAACCTTCCATACTAACAATTGATTGTGCGCTGCTACTGGCAACAAATGTAAGATCACCCTCTCCAACACTCAATTGAAATGGTTTTGTTCTAATAGTTTTGAAGTTTCTGGATGATGTATCAAAATAAGTAAATGGAACTTCTGGAAGTGAATAATTACCTTTCTCCTGAGCTATGATCAAGTACTTAATTGTCTTCTTTCCAGAGATCTTATTTTTATTTATATCTGTTGCGATCTCAGGGTCTAAGAATCTTAAGTTACTTACTTCTTTCAGTTGTGGAATATCAAACTGCTTTAAGTTTCCTGTACCGCTAATGGTTATTGTATAGGTAAAAGAATCTCCAACATTCAGGTTTGTCTCACTTACATTACTGGTAAGTTTGAATTTTCCAACTGCGTTTGAGTATGAAACAGGTTTGTTAGTTGTTGGAATTGGATTTACTTGTACTGATATAGGGTCATTCTTAATATTGTATCTCTTTGTTGTTCCAAAATCAAAAAAACTATGTGATTGGGTTCTTACATCAACATTTAAAGTTACGGAAGGAATTTTCAACGTGCCACTTTTTGTGGGGAACAGTGCTACAGAACGTATTAACATCACATTGTACATAATTCCATTATAAGTTTCACGTTCAAAATTAATACTTTCTGGTTTGTATATATCTTCTTTCCAGAAACCTTCAAAATTTGTATCTCCCGCAAAAGCTAAATTAGAAATATCGTATCTGGAATAAAGTTTGTATTCAACAATAACTGGTTCTTCTTCAAAGACCTTTGTTTTACTGATATTTGCTTTTAAGAATAGATTATCAGAAAGATCTACTGAAGAATCAGGCTGCTGTGTAAATGATGGAGAAGTAGGTGGAGCAGGTTGAGTACTACCTTCTAAAACTTTAATGTGAATGGGATCAGTTGTATATGTTTTATCTTTGATCTTAAGTGTTATTGGTGGAATGAGGTGATTTCCTGTCTTATTCGGACGGAAAGAATAGGTGAAACTTTTTGTAACTTCAGATGTCATCTTTCCATTAACAATTGAATAATTTGAAGATGAAGACGTGGATGAACCCAAGTTCTCAAAGTTCTTAATTTTAGGTAATCTTGGTGTTGCAATATTTCCGACTTTTTCACCGGAAATCTCTATCGTAAATTTAAGTAGATCAGAAACTCCGATCTTGGTTTTATCAACATACGACTCGATTGTTAAACTTTGTGAAAATAGTATTTGAGCGAACAAACATAAACCTAATAAAATTATTATTTTCTTCATTATAAATTTAAAATCCTCATGATGATCTACCAGTACCTTCCAGTTTTTGTTCTGTCAACATTCATTTTCTCTTTCTCTTTTTTCATTTCTTCTTTCTCTTTCTGCAAAAGTGCTTTCAGCATTTTTTCGGCATCTTCTTTTTTTTGTTCTTTTAGTTTTTGCTCCTGAGATTTTTGTTTTTCATCCTGTTTTTGTTCATCTTGCTTTATTTGTTTCTCTTTTTCTTCGTCCTTATTTTCGTCGTCTTTATTTTGTTCTTGTTTTTGCTTTTGTTCCTGCTGCCGTTGCAACATCCTGGCAGCTAGTTCGTAGTTGTAGCGTGCATCAAGGTTTGTCGGATCTTCAACAAGGGCATCACGATAATTTTTTATAGCATTTTTATAATCTTTTTGCAGGAATTTTACATTACCCAAATTTTGTAATGCTTTTGATCTATCATTAAATTGTTTATTATTTAAAGCAAGTTTGTAATTCTGTTCTGCTTCTTCTAACATGCCATTCTTAACTTGTGCATTCGCCTGATTAAAATGTAATCGGGCATCTTTTGGATATTTTATAGCATTAGTTTTAAAGTTTTCTTCTGAATTCTCAAAATTCTCTTTCTTGTAATAACTCACTCCTTTAAGATTTCTGATAACTTTATCGTAATTGATAATGTCTGAAAACAGAGTTCCTAAAGATAATAATAGAATTAGAGGAATTAGCAATTTTACTTTCATTACAATACCCGTTTAAATTTTGTTTTCTTTTTATAGATGATAAATGATTCAATAAGAAGAAGTGCAAGAGCTGCAATAACGAAATATTTATATTGTTCTTTGTATCTTACATATTCTTTAGAATCAAATTTATTCTTCTCAAAAGAATTTATATTTTTCATAATCTCATAGATCTCAGATTGCTGAGGGGTGATAGGGAAGAAGCGACCATTTGCATGTTTAGTTATCTGTGTTAAAGTTATAATATCCAGTTTGGTAAATACAATATCACCTTTATCATCCTTAGCATATACGATATCACCATCTCTGTTTTTTATAGGAATTGTACTCCCTTCTGGAGAACCTATTCCAAGAGCGTAGATTATTGCATTTTGCTTGCCAGCTTCTTCAGCAATCTCAACTGCATTTTCTTCTAGATCTTCTCCATCACTAACTACAATGATAATTTTGTGTTTTTCTTTTTCTCCAAAAAGCTCTAATGAAGTAGATATAGCTTCTCCTATATTTGTACCATATGAAGGAACAGTTTCTGTATCAAGTAAATTTAGGAATAATTTAGCAGCATCGTAATCATTGGTGAGAGGGCATTGTACAAAACTCTTTCCAGCAAAGGCAACTATAGCAATTCGGTCACCTTTTAATTGATCAATAAATAGTGAGATCTGATCTTTAGCTCTCTTTATTCTGCTAGGTTGAATGTCTGTGGCATCCATACTTTTAGATACATCTATAGCAACTACAATATCAATTCCTTCTTTTTTGATGATCTGAACTTCTTTATCCCAACGCGGTTGTGCCAGGGCAATTATAATAAAAAGAAAAGCAAATACAAATATGGCATTCTTTAATGACCAGTGGAAACCTGAAAATTGCTGCATAAAGAAATCATAAAATTTCACTTCAGCAAATTTTGAAAAGTTCTTCTTTCTATTATGATTTGCTACTCCGATAAGAATTAACATTGCTGGTATCAGCAATATTAAAAACAACAAATATGGATTTCCCCAATGCATCTAATCATACTCCCAAAATTTCTTAAAGTCCCTCGACCTGTGTATCGAGAGGGTATTCAACAGAATATTTAAATGGTATAATGATCTCTTCACCTGCTTTTGGTTGGAAGAACCATTCAATATATTTATGTTCATCAATTTTTAAAATCTCCGTATCTTCTTTGTAATCAGGCTCAACCAATTTCACTTTTATTTTTTCATTTTGTGAGATTGGCAACTGATCCCAAACAACGATCTCTTCCTGTGTTTTTTTATTGTTAGTGATTTTGATAAGATATTCAAAGATTTTTTTGTTCTTTTCAACAAAAAGTCCACCTGTCTCATCAAATTTCTTCACGAATTTATATTCTACTTTAATTGATTCATCAACACCTAAAAATGTCCAGAACTCTTCTGTAGGAGCAACAGCTTTCAAATATGAATTTGCAACGAAATTATTATCTAAAAATATATTTGTATCACCGGGTAGGAATGGATATTCAGATACATTTTTCACTTTAGCTTTGAGATAGGCGAATTGGGAATGTTTGGGAATTGTAGAATATCTGAAACCAGCAGGGAACTCTTGAATCGTGATTGTAACAAGATGTGGCTCGTTATCACTTTTTATTGTATTGCTTCCATCAATATCAAATACAACTGAAGTTGCTCCAGACTCAACCGTAGAAGCTGAATAAGCAATATCGCTCATGTTGTCTAAGCTTTCATCAGCTGACATTCCTTCTATTGCAAAAGTCATTTCATTACTTCTGGAAGAACTTGGTCTCATTTTCTTGCTTTGTGTTCTGACAGGTCGAGTATGATAAATTGAAATATAATGAGGATATAACTCAGGAGGCTGTGCGCTCATATTTGGTTTGGCTGTAGAAAGTTTAAGGTCAACATTTTCCCAATCTTCACCTGTAGTTTGGAAGATATTACTTTTGTAAGTTAGATTCATGGTTTTCTCTTGAGAATCTACCCGGATGTCATAAACCGGACTCCAAGAAGGACCATAGACAATATAGGAAAGATCGAGTATAAGGTTTCCCTCTTTTTGCACATCAACCAATACTTCAACCATATTCTTATATTTATATGATTGCTGTCCAAGTTCACGAATCTCACGTCTAACTTTATCTATTTCACAGATGTGATCTCTTAATAATTTTTCAGTTTCTCTAATTTCTGAATCGAGTGTTTCTTGTTTAGAACGATAAAATTCAACCATTGCTATCCACTTTTCTGGATTTAATTCAACATTCTCGGTTTCTTCATTTGTACTTGTAAGTTTTGAAAGAATATTTCTAACAACTTGTTTTAAATCAACTGCTTGTGTTGTTTTATCATTCAATCCATTTTGGATATCAAGGAGTCCCTGTAATCTGTTGGTAAGAGATTTTTTCTTTTCATCTGTAATTTGAGCAAATTGCTCGGTTTTAAAAGTAACATCGCGTAAAATTGCATTTCCCTTCCCGTTTGCCTGAATGCTGTTTTGCTCAATATTTTGAGGAAGCTCATCGAATAGTATTTTGTGTTCACCTTTTGTGAGATAGGTTGTGGCAGAGCGCGTAATCTGAGCTCTATCAGCATAAACAGTTACCGATGTAATATTAGACTCTATAGAATTTAAACTAATAAAACACACAACTAATAAAATTGGCAGAAAGATCTTTTTCATTTTCCCTCCCTAAGGAATTTCCTTTCTAATTACAATTCTGAATGTAAATTCCAGCAACATTAATATAAAAGCTGCTAATAAATATCTCCAGAATAATTCTTGATAAATATAATAGTCATTTATCTTCAATTCAGTTCTTTCCATTTCATCAATATATTCCATGATAGCTGTTAGTTCATTTGTATTTGATGCAAGTCTTGCGTGCTTTGTTCCAGTTATTTCGGCAATCTTATCAAGAGAATCCATATCAATTTCGATATTTACTTTTTGGTATC
Source organism: Candidatus Tenebribacter mawsonii (assembly GCA_030765665.1). Lineage (GTDB taxonomy): Bacteria > Cloacimonadota > Cloacimonadia > Cloacimonadales > TCS61 > Tenebribacter > Tenebribacter mawsonii. The sequence goes on from JAVCCD010000120.1 coordinate 12,495, forward strand.
TCACGCCCATTGCAGTCTGAACCGGATAATCTACCAGACCTTTTCTTCCTACTCCAACAGGATATACTTTCACATCGAATGTTGAAGCAAGTCCTGCAGCATCTAGAGGTTCTATTTCGCCGGCATTATTTCTGCCATCAGTAATTAAAATTATTACTTTTGATTTTGCCTCTGAATCCTTAAGCCTGGCTACAGCTGTTGCCAATCCCATTCCTATTGCTGTCCCATTTGCATTCTCATCGATCGAGACATTATCCATTATAGACATGAGAATATTATAGTCGAGCGTAAGTGGGCATTGGGTAAACGCATTTTCCGAAAATACGATGAGACCAATTCTATCGTTTCGACGGTGTTCGATAAAATTTATAGCAACTTTTTTCGCAGCTTCCAGCCTGTTAGTTGGCTTAAAGTCAACAGCTTTCATACTTCCGCTCACATCAATTGCTAGCATGATATCAATTCCCATTCCAGTGATTTGCTGCTTCTTATGAGCCAGTCTAGGTCTTGCTAAAGATAGAACGAGTAGTAGAATTATAAGAACTCTGATGATTATTGGAATATACTGAAGTAAGCTGCTTCTGCCAGCAATAGATCTAATCAATTCTATCCGGCTGTGGATCAATCTAACTTTTTTCTTACGAATTATTAAAAACTCATATAGGAGATATGGAATGAGAATAAGAAGAGCATAAAACCATTTTGGATTAACAAACTCAAGCATTTTAAAATACCTTTTTTAGCAACGAGCAATAACTAACAAAAGAAGATATCATTTAATTTTCCTTCTTTGTTTGTTTTTGTTCGCTTTTGTTTGTTGTAAACTTTTCGAAAGATTTTAGATAATTCTCAAGCCAATTCATAGCTACTTCAGAATCTGAATTTGTTGGAATCGCTTTTGCAAACTTAATCATATCAGCTTGCATCAGGAATTTGAGAATCTCAGATTTTTCTGAATGATCAGCGAGAACTAAATTTGCTCGAATTTCACTGGTTGTCATTTCAACAGAGTTTATTTTATAATGCAGTTCAATAAAAAGTCGTAAGATCAATGAAATTCTGAAATAGAAATTTAAAAAATCACCTTTTGTAATAAGGTCATCTTCTTTCAAAATCCTAAGCAATTCTAAAGCAATAATATATGCAGGTCTATCATCCACTACTTCAAAATCGGAAATGTCTTTATTTGAATTCTGAATAAAATTAATTAAATATTTCACTGCTAAAATGATGAGAATGATGACTAAGAAAGGTATAAAATAATCAAAGAATTGTAAGTTAACAGGCAATGGATCAGCTACATCTTTAATACTTTCGGTGCTGTCAGTAATAACAGATTCAATATTCAATATAAATTCATTTGTTTTTAAAATTTTCAGACTATCTGCTACTTTAACAGCAAATTCAAGTTCTGGGAAAGTAAATTCACCAGTATCGAACGGTTGGTAAGTGAGATCAAGTGTTGTGGTTTTTATATCATCACTTACTTCTTCAAATGAATCAATATTTTTCAAGATAAAAATATCAAGAGTATCATTTTGTGTTAGAAAAATACTGTCAGGAATAGCTGTAGATATATCAACATGCAATGTAAAGGGTGTCCCAATAAGAAGTTTCTCTGGTTTTTCTAATTCTTGTGTTAATTCAACCGAAGCTGCTATAAACGGAATCCCCAATATAAACAGAAATAATAAGATCTTTTTCACAATTACCTCTGATTCTTCATTCTAAGACGAAACTTAAAGAATTTCATAAGTTCTGGTGCATATGGTTTATCAGTGCTCAAAGTAACAAGATCAATCTTCATTCTTCGAAATTGTTGATTCAATTCTGTTTCTTGATTTATGATAGCATTATTGTATGTTTCTCGAAACTTCTGGCTTGAACTATTTATAGTGAATGTTCTACCTGTTTCTGGATCTTGAAGATTAAGTAATCCTGCGTTTGGCATTTCAAATTCTGCACTATCTTGAATTCTTAATGCAATTACATCATGCTTCTTTGCTAGTATCTTGAGGCTATCCAAATAATTTGTATCCAGAAAATCAGAAATGACAAAAATAATGCTACGCTTTTTTATGAGGCGATAAATATATTCGACCGCATTCTTAATATTTGTTCCGCTTTTCTTGGGTTCAAAATAAAGAATATCACGTAAAATTCTAAGAGCAGATTTTTTCCCTTTTGTGGGTGGAATATATTTTTCAACTTCATCGGTAAAAAGAAGAAGACCAACTTTATCGTTATTGGATAAAGCTGAAAAAGAAAGAACTGCAGTTATCTCGGTGATAAATTCAGATTTCAAGTATCCTTTTGTTCCAAATAGGGTAGATGCACTGCTGTCTATGAGAAACATCACATTAAGTTCACGCGTTTCTTCGAATTTTTTTATATATGGGAATCCATGACGTGCAGTAACGTTCCAGTCAATTTGTCGGAAACTATCACCACTTTGATATTCCCGGACTTCTGAAAATTCTAATCCTTGTCCTTTAAATAAACTGTGATATTCACCCGAAAAAAGATCAGAAACCAGATCCCTGGTAGTTATCTCAATTTTTCGAATTTTTTTTATTATATCGGATGTTTCCATTGATATTTGACTTAATTATTATGGAACTTCGATCTCATCGAATAATCTGGTTACAATATCTTCCTGAGTAATTTGCTCTGCTTCAGCTTCGTATGTAAGAATTATTCTATGTCTGAGAATATCTTTGCCAATAGCCTTGATGTCATCGGGAGTTACATAACCACGATGATCAAGAAAAGCGTGAGCCTTTGCTGCTTGAGCAAGGTAGATAGTAGCACGTGGAGACGCTCCACAATCAATAAGGTCAGCAAGATCATTCAGGTTTTTATACTTAGCTGGTTCGCGAGTTGCAAAAACTAAATCTAAAATATACTCTTTAATCTTATCTTCCATATAAATATCTTTTATCAACTCTCTCATTTCTAAAATGTCTTTTGATTTTACTACGGCATTAACCTTAATTTTGTCTTTTCTAACCATTCTATCAAGAATTAATTTTTCTTCTTCTCGGGTTGGATAATCTATTATTAATTTAAGCATAAAGCGATCTACTTGAGCTTCTGGAAGTGGATATGTTCCCTCTTGCTCAAGTGGATTCTGAGTTGCCATAACAAGAAATGGATTTGGTAACGGGTATGTTGTATCTCCAATTGTTACTTGTCTCTCTTGCATAGATTCTAATAAAGCAGATTGAACTTTTGCAGGAGCACGATTAATCTCATCTGCAAGAACAAAATTTGCAAAAACAGGACCTTTCTTAGCAACAAACTCACTGGTCTTCTGATTATAAATTAGAGTTCCCATTAAGTCGGCAGGCAAGAGATCCGGAGTAAATTGAATTCGTTTAAAAGTAGATTTTATTGTATCTGCTAAGGTTTGTACAGCCAGAGTTTTTGCAAGTCCAGGAACGCCTTCAAGTAGGATATGCCCATCTGCAAGAAGCCCCACAAGAAGTCTTTTGATCATATATTTCTGACCGACTATAACTTTTTCTGTTTCCTGCGTTATTTTGTCGATCAACTCACTTTTTTCCATTACTTTCTGATTAATTTCTTCGATCTTCATTGACCCTCCCTCAAAAATAGACTCTTTAATTAAAACACTTATAAAGAATTTAGTTACAATTTATTTATATGTTTATGTCTAAAAAATTTTCCATCAAGATGCTTGTACTGAATTTCAATCTCGTTATTATCAATGATCATAACTATATATGAAGCTTTTTGTCCACGGTCTGTTTTGGCTTTAAGATGACCAGGATTAATAAAATGTTTATTTTCTATATGATCATAATTAGAATGATGAGTATGACCATAAAGATAAATATCAGCAGGTTTGATTGATTTTGAAAGATCTTCAAGTCTGTGTGCTAGCGCAAAGTTCCAACCTTCAATTTTAATTTCTAAAATTATTGGAATTGTACAATCTTTGTAACCTGGATGATACAAGCCTGGAACTCTTATTAACTCTTTTTCTTCTGTGAGGTCAAAGTTATTGTTCAAATCTTCAAAATTATCACCAAGATGAATAATATGAGTAAGTTCTGTCTCATTTTTAATTGCAGTTCTTAGCGTCTGCTGATTATTGTGAGTATCTGAAAGTACGATTATTTTTTTCATGTGCAAGAATGTTTACATCTTTTTTGGTGAAGAAATTCCCATCAGATCAAGTGAAATAGAGATAACATTTTGAACTGCACTAATCAGGTATAACCTTGCTAAGCTTAAGTCAGCTTTTCCTTCATCAATAATTTTATACTTGGCGTAATATTTATGGAACATTCCTGCTAGTTCATGAACATAGGCAGCAAGTCTGTGAGGTTCTCTATTATCAGCACAAAGGTTAAGCACGGAACCTAAGTCCATCATCTTCTTAATCAGGTTCAGTTCGTCAGCTTTATTCAATTTACTTAAGTTCTTAACATCGAATTTTTTTAGTGATAATTTCACTTTTTTTGCTTTTTTTATAATACTATTAATTCGTGCATATGCGTACTGACAGTAGAACACTGGATTTTCACTTGATTTTTTCTTTGCTAATTCTAGATCAAAATCTAGGTGAGCTGATGGTTTTCTGTTAATGAAGAAATAACGGGCAGCATCTTTTCCAACTTCATCTAGTAAGTCATCCATTGAAACGATTTTACCAGCGCGTTTAGACATCTTAACAACTTCACCATCTTGCAGAAGGTTTATATGTTGTAGAAAAACAACTTCCAGTTTGGAGTCATCAAGTTCCAGAGCTTTAATTGCTGCTCTTAGCTTTGATACATGTCCGTGATGATCTGGTCCTAAAACATCAATAATAATATCAAAACCACGGTTATATTTAGTTAGATGATAAGCAATATCTGGAACAAGATATGTGGGATTTCCATCAGCTTTAATAAGTACACGATCTTTTACATCACCAAATTTGGTGGAAGAGAAGAAAACTGCATCATCTTTCTCATAGGTGCAACCCGCTTCTGCTAGATAGCTTAATGCTTCTTCAAGTATCCCTTCTAAACGAAGTTTTTTCTCAGACATCCAATTATCAAATTGTACATCAAATCTATCTAAGCTAGCAACTTGCATTCTATGAATCTCAGCTAAAGCGAAAGTTTTCATCCGATCTAAACGATCTTCTTCAGTCATATGAAAAAGTTTAGTTCCCTCAATTGTATTGAGTTCAACAGCAAGATCTTTTATATACTCTCCATGATACGCTTCAAAAGGAAATTCTTCAATAGAATGACCATGTAATTCTCGATATCTTATCTCAAGAGATTCAGCAAAAATATCGACTTGATTTCCAGCATCATTTACATAAAACTCACGAAATGGTTCAAATCCGATATGTCCCATAATACGGAAAAGAGTGTCTCCGTAGGCACCTGCACGAGCGCTAACAATATTCAGAGGTCCTGTAGGATTGGCACTGATGAACTCAATAAGGACTTTTTTCTTTTGACCATAATTTGAAGATCCGTAATCTTTCTGTTCTGCGATTATATTTTTTAGTTCTTTATAATACAGATGATTTGCTAACTTAAAATTAAGAAAACCGGGACCTGCAATTTCGATTGATTTGTAATCCTTCTTTTTAGAAAGATCATCGGCAATTTTTTGGGCTAGATCACGAGGTTTAATTTTAATGATTTTTGTGTTTATAAGAGCAACATTACTAGAAAAATCACCATGTTCAATGATGTTTGGAATCTCAACAGTAAACTCATCGCTACAATTAACATTTATCTTTTTTAAAGATGTTAATATATCATCATAAATTTTTATTTTCATAGTTTATTATTCTTTAATTTCCTTATTTATTCTGGAATCTACAGTATAAAGGTCTTCGATTTTGTAATATTCTCGTTTATCCTGGCTAAAAATATGAACAATAAAGTCACCAAAATCTATTAATATCCATGTACTGGAATTTTTACCTTCAGAAGAGAGAATTTCCAACCCATTAGTTTTTGCATTAAAAATAATATTCTCTGCAATTGCTTTGTTATGCAGTTCTGCGGTTCCACTACAGATTATCAAGTGGTCAGTAAAATCTGTCTCTCCGGTTACATCAATATGCTTTATATCTACGGCTTTTTTTTCTTCCATCCAATTTATTATATTGGCAATAGCTTGTTTTTGTTCCATAATCTCCTATCTAAAAAACGTTCGGTAATCTCTACCTAAAATTATCTGAAAATCTTCAATTGTATTTTCATTAAATGCGTAAATTCTTCTTGAGATTCCGGTAATTTCCATTAAATATTTTAATTTATTTTCATCATTTCTTTTTACAACAATTATCGTTTTACCGTAAATGAATTTATTGCTTTTGACATTTTTCCACGATATTACGTCAATGTTTTCATAATTTTTATTAAGAATATTGTCCTTAGCTTCACCAGCTGCACCTTTAATCCCACATCCATTTAGAATTGATAATTTAAGGGAACTAACATCAATAATTTCAATTTTAATTTCTTCACTAACTTTTTTATTAAAGAACTTAAAATAAGATGCTACAATAATAAGTAGTAAAGCCGTAATACCTATTAATAATGCACGTTTATCTATACGAAACAATTTATTTTTCGGTTTTCTCATTGTCAAATTGTTCTTTGAGTTTAGAATATGCTTGTTCAAAAGATTCAGGAATCACCCGAGTTCCACCAATTGTAGACATAAAATTTACATCTCCATTCCAACGCGGAACAATATGTACATGAAGATGTTCATCAATACCTGCTCCTGCAGCTTTCTCAAGATTCATGCCAACATTCATTCCGTCGGGTGAATAAACTTTAGTTACTACCTTTTCACATAATTGTACAGTTCCAAATAAATCATTAATCTCATCTTTGTTTAGTCCATTCAAATTTGGAACGTGTTTTAAGGGGACTACCATTAAATGACCGTTATTGTAAGGGAAAATATTCATAATTACAAAACATGAGTTGCTTCGGAAAAGTATCAAATGCTTTTTATCCTTTTCTTCAGAAGGTTTAGTACAGAAAATACATTCTTCATCTTTATTAGATAAAATATATTGTAACCTCCATGGAGAATATAAAATATCATTCATATTTTACTCCTTATGTTTCTCATCTTCATTTCTATCAGCGAATTTATCTTTCAAAATGCTGTTGCCTGCTTAAAAATTCAGTTTCCAAGACTGCTAATTGCTCTTTAGAATTTACTCCTGATGCTTCTACCATATCATCAAGAATAACCGAAGTAACCATTTTGTGTTGCGTATTCAAAATTTCTAAAGTATCGGTTAAATAATATTCATTTTGATTATTATTGTTATCAATATTTTGCAATGCATCAAAAAGATCTTTAGCATCAAAACAATAAATTCCTGTATTTATCTCTTTGATCTCTTTTTCCACTTTAGTTGCATCTTTAAATTCTACTATCCTTTGTACATCACCTTTTGCATTTCTAATTATTCTTCCATACTTAAGCGCATCATCCATTGTGGCAGTGAGCACTGTGCAAGAAGCATTTTTCTCTCGATGTTGCTGCCGGATTTTCTCAAGAGTTTTATATCTGAGAAGAGGAACATCTCCACAAAGAATGAAGATATCTCCATCAAAATCTTTAAAGATGTTTTGGGTTACAATTATAGCATGTCCCGTTCCGTTTTGTTGTACCTGTTCAATAAATTTTATGTTCTTATTTTTTGGAACGACATCAATCACCTGGTTTTTTTTGTAACCAACAACAATTGCAATGATATCACTGTTTATTTTGTTAGCAGTTTGTACAACCCTGTTAATCATAGGTTTTCCAGCTAGTTCAAATATCACTTTTGGTTTATCTGACTTCATACGTGTACCTTTGCCGGCAGCCAGGATAATTGTAGCTGTTTGTTTCATTTAATCTCCATAAATAGTTCGGTAATTTTTTTTTTTAATATTGGATGAAAAAGATTTGGGCACAACTCATTAAGAGATGTTAAAACAAATTCTCTTTTATGTAGTTCAGGGTGGGGAAGAATTAAAATTTCACTATTTATTACTTTATTTCCGTATATTAACATATCTATGTCTATCGTTCTAGGTCCCCATTTCTCTTTTCTGATGCGACCGAGTTGATCTTCAATTTCTAAACATTTTTTTAATAGAATTTCCGGTTCTAAATTCGTATTGAGCTCAATAACACAATTAAGAAAATATGGTTGATCAGTTTTACCGTATGGTGCTGTTGTAATGAAAGTACTTGTTCTCAAAACTTCAACGTTTTCCAGCAAAGAAATCTGAGTAATAGCTTTTGTGATATGTTTTTTTTTATCTCCGAGATTTGAGCCTAGACCTAAATAGCAGTTCATTCACACTCTTTATCTATTTCTTTCCATTTCTACTTCAACAGAACCAAGAGAACCATTTATAGGAACTGAAGGTTTCTTGATCTTAACATTAGTGTAAACAATTGAAGGGAAAGATTCTAAGATAGAATCAAGAATTGTGTTAGCGCATACTTCCAACAGGAAGAACTCACGCTCTTCTAAAGTATGTTTGATAATTGCGTAAACCCTTGTATAATCGACAGTATCTTCGAGGTTTTTAATTTCTTTATCATGTTCATTTTTTGTTTCATATGAGAAATTAACAATAAATCTTTGACCAAGCTTTCTTTCTTCGGGATGAACACCATGATAACCGTAAAAAACCATTTCATGTAAATGAATTTTCATTCTCTACCTCTACTAATTTTAAAGCTTTTTAGTTACCTTAAAACTTAATTTATTTTCAAATTTTTTGTCTATCAGATAGATGAACAGTCCACTAATTAACAAGCCAAATAGTGAAATGACAATTGAAAGATCTTCATTTAGTATAAATAAATATTTGCTGATTAAATAAAATGAAAGCATTAATAATATTGGGAAAATAAAAACTACGAAAGAAGAAAATATTCGCAAAGATGGCGCAATATCAACATTAACCCTATCACCAACAATAAGTTGCTGATCTGTTCTAATTTTATGAAGTATGGTTTTTTCATTGGAATTGCAAATTCCACTTACAGCACAAGCATCGCAAGATCCCGTTCTCTCAACTTCTACATGTACAAGATTACCATCAACTTTGCGAACAATTGCTATATCTTCATGATTATCCATTTTCTATTTCACTCTCAATTTTTCAATTATATCTGTTGTGGATTTCCCTTCAATAAAAGATAGACTTTTCACTTCTCCATTATAAGAATTTACAATGTCTTGCCCTACTATCTCTTCGGGTTTCCAATCTCCACCTTTTACTAAAACATCCGGTTTTATTATTTCAATTAGTTCATAGGGTGTATCTTCATCAAAAATTACAATATACGATACTGAGCAAAGAGCAGATAGAACTACCGCTCTGTCATGTTCATTGTTAATCGGACGGTCATTACCTTTAAGTCTTTTTACGGAAGAGTCACTATTTAAACCAAGGATAAGAATATCACCAAGTTCTTTTGCTTCTGCCAAATATTTAACATGCCCAGCATGCAGTATATCAAAGCATCCATTTGTAAAGACGATTTTCTTATTATTACTTTTGAGCTCTTTGACTATACTTGTAATTTCTTCCCATGTTTTTAATTTAGATTTCATAATATCGGATATCTCCCATCAAAACAAGCATAACAATAATTTTCTGGTTTTGAAACTGCTTTCTTTAATTGCTCTATCTCAAGATATTTCAGAGAATCGGAACCAATATACTTTTGGATTTCTTCAACTGATTTATTGTTTGCAATTAACTCTTTTCGGTTTGGAGTATCAATTCCATAATAACAAGAATTCATAACTGCTGGTGAGCCAATACGAAGATGGATCTCTTTTGCTCCTGCTTTACGAACAAGTTTTACAATTTTACGAAGTGTGGTTCCTCTTACAATAGAATCATCTACAAGTGTAACAATTTTATCTTTAAAAAAATTTGGTAGTGGATTGAATTTCTGATAAACGCTTTCATCCCGTATTGTTTGTTCGGGTTTAATGAATGTTCTCCCTACGTAGTGATTTCTGATCAATCCCATTTCATAAGGTTTCTTTTTATATTTTGCATAACCCAGTGCAATGAAATTCGAGGAATCGGGAACAGGGACAACTACATCAGGGACCACATCATCATTTTCTGCAATTATGGCTCCAATCTTTTCCCTTACATCATATACGTTTTCTTCGAAGATAACGCTATCTGGTCTAGAAAAATAAATATGTTCAAAAATGCAATGTTTATTAGTTTTAGTATCGCGATATTTATTAGGATCGTTTTCGATATTTGTTATCCCATCATTGTTAACAACTATTATCTCCGCTGGATTTACTTCTTTGATCCAATCCATATAAAGAATATCAAGAGCACAGCTTTCGGAAGCTACTACAACTGCACCATCTTTAGTTTTGCCATAACTCATTGGGCGAAAACCATAAGCATCACGAAAAAGATACATTTCAGTTTTTGTGGCAAGAATTGTTGAAAAGGCACCTTTTACATATTCCAGCAATTTTCTAATAGCATCAGGAATTGTATAATTTTCACGTTCAACATGATAAACAATATATTTAAGTATTAGTTCACCATCATTTCCACTGGCAAAATAAACTCCCTTTTCTTCAAGCAAGGCTCTAATCTCTTTATAGTTTATAATGTCTCCATTACTTGAAAGCGCATAAGATTGACCTGAAAGTGTTTCTACAATATGAGGTTGAGAATTATATACTGATGAAGCTCCACGCGTAGGATAACGAACGTGACCTATAGCAATATTACCTTCTAATAGCTTGATCTTATCAGGAGTGAAAACATCTTTAACCAATCCCATTTTTTTACGTAGCTTAATTGTGGTTCCATTATTAACAGCCATACCACAACTTTCTTGACCTCTGTGTTGTTCAGCAAAAAGTCCTAGGGTTGCCATATGAGCAGCATTTTCATTTCCGAAAATTCCGATGATTCCACACATTTTTGCTCCAGATTATTTTTTCTTAAAACTAATTTTATTCTCATTGCCATTAATTAGTCGTTGAATATTAGATTTATGTCTGATAATTATGAAGAGTGCAATAATAAATGTAAAAATGAGAATTTCCAGCTTAGCAAAAGAATTAAACATATTAATCGTTAACTCAGCAATAAATAACGTAAAAGCAGCTAATATTGAACCGAGAGATACGAATTTGCTTAACCAAACCGTAACAACAAACACTAATAATGCTATAGCTATTGGAATTGGAACCAGAGCAATAAAAACTCCCGCCGAAGTAGCCACTCCTTTCCCTCCCTTAAACATGAGAAAAATTGTAAAGATATGACCAATTATAGCAAACAACCCTGTAATAATCATGATTAGATCGGTTGTCTCATTAATAATAAGCTTAGCAATGTTCACAGCAAGAAAACCTTTGCCGATATCTATTATCAGAGTTATAATGCCAATTTTTGTTCCTAGTATACGCAAAGCATTTGTAGCTCCTACGTTTCCACTACCGAAATCACGTATATCAATTCCCTTTAAAAGCTTACCCATTATATAGCTTGTTGGAATACTTCCTAAAATATATGCTACAAAAAGAACAATTATGATCTTCATAATTCCTTTTCTCTACTTCTGAAAATTGTTTTTATTGTAGCTCCACTGAATTTGAATTCATCACGAAGTTGATTATTTAAATATCGCTTATAATGCGTGGTTATGAGTTTTGTATTATTGCAGAAGAACACAAACGTTGGTGGTTGTGTTTTTACTTGTGAACAGTAATAGATCATTGAATGCTTACCACTAGAATGTGATGGTGGAAATTTAGCTGTAACTTTCTGTAGAAATTTGTTAAGTTGGCTTGTTGGGATTCGCTTCTTGCTTTCCTCATCAACTTGAAGTAATAATTCATAAATTTTATGTGCACGTTGTCCGGTTAGAGCAGAAATGAAGATTACTGGAGCAAATTCAACAAACTTTAATTCACTCTTAATTTTTTCAATATATTTTCCAATTGTCGAATTATCTTTTTCTATCAAATCCCACTTATTATATATAAGAATAATTTCTTTATAATTTCTAGCGGCGTAGGATGCTATTCTTTGATCTTGAGTCGAAATGTCATCATTTGCATCAAGTAATAACAGTACAATATCTGCACGGTTAATGCTCTCTATTGTTCTCATTGTACTAAAATACTCAACCCCATATTTAATTCGTTTTTTACGTCTCAAACCGGCAGTATCAATAAATGTGAATTTCTTGTTCTTATACTTTAAATTTAAATCAATTGAATCACGTGTTGTGCCCGGAATATCTGTTACAATATTTCCTTCTGTACCGGATAAACGGTTTACCAAAGATGATTTGCCCACATTAGGTTTCCCTACAATTGCAACCTTAATAACATCTTCCTCAACAATTTCATCAGCAGAAAGCGTATCAATATTTTTTACTACTTCATCAAGGAAGTTACCCGTATTTCGTCCATGAATTGCAGCAATTGGGAACGGATCTCCGAACCCAAGTTGTAGAAATTCAAAAACCTCTAGTTCGTCTTTTTCGTTATCAACTTTATTTGCAACCAATAAAACCTTTTCGCGGTATGGAGACAAAATCTTTGCTACTTCCATATCGATTGCAGTTGTACCTGTTTTTATGTCTACAACAAACAATATAAAATCCGCTTCTTCTATAGCTATTTCTGCTTGGAATTTAACAGCTTTATCAATGCTGTTGCTCGATTTTGGAATTATTCCACCAGTGTCAACAACTACAAAATTATGTCCGCTCCACTCCGCTTCTTCATACTTTCGATCTCTGGTTACACCTTCTTCAAAATCTACAATTGCACTACGTTTTCGGCATATTCTATTAAACAGGGTTGACTTTCCTACATTGGGTCTACCGACGATTGCTACAATACTTTTTCTCATAAATTATTATTACCTTTTTAACACTCTGAATTTAATGGTCAATCTTTGTTCAAAGCTGAATCTGTCAAATGAAATGATATAACGAATTTAAAACTATAGCCTTAAATTAATTATAATTTGAAAGCCCTTGACACAATAGTTTGTTTGAAATTTTTCAACTAAAATAAAATGTTAGTTTAGGAGGCATTATGTTAAATAAGAACATCATAGAGAAAGTGATAGATAGAGCACTTTCAAATGGTGCAGATTTTGCTGAGTTGTTTGTAGAGAACACATTTAATTCAACTATTGCATTTAATGACGGTAAAACTAAGCAAAATGTTGTTGGAAATGATTACGGTGCAGGAGTGAGAGTATTTTATGGTCATACTGCGATCTATGCCTATACAAATGATCTAAGTGAAGAAGCTCTTCTCAATGCCGCTGATGCTGTTAGCAAGGCGGCAAAAGGTGGAAACATCATCGCATCTATTGATCTCACAAAGAAAGAAATGGAAAATATACATCCTATTGAGATTCCAAATAATACAATTACTAAAAAAGATAAAATTGATTTCATAAAAAAAGTAAATGAAGCATCTCGAGGATATAGTGATCAAATTAGTCAAGTTGACATCAGATTCATGGAGAAAATTCAGCATGTAATGATTGCCAACAGTGAAGGTTTACAAGTTGAAGATGATAGAAATTACTCCAGAGTATATGTATCTTCTATTGCTTCAAATGGAACGGAGAAACAGGTTGGAGGAGAAGGACCTGGCAGATTTGCAGGATATGAATTCTTCAATAGTATAAATCCCACTGAACTTGGTATGGAAACTGCAAGAGTTGCAGTTACAATGCTTAATGCAGATTATGCACCAAGCGGGAAATTCCCCGTTGTAATTGATAATGGTTTTGGTGGAGTTATTTTCCATGAAGCGTGTGGACACTCTTTAGAAACAACAGCAGTAGCAAAAGGAGCTTCTGTATTTGCAGGGAAAATGGGTGAGAAGATAGCATTTGATGGACTTACAGCAATTGATGACGGAACAATGCCAAATGAGTGGGGAAGTGAGAACATTGATGATGAGGGTATGCAGACAAAGAGAACAATGTTGATAGAAAATGGTATTCTAAAATCTTATATGGTTGACAAAATGGGAAGCATAAAAACAGGATTTGCTAGAACTGGAAGCGGTAGAAGACAATCTTATAAATTTGCTCCTGCAAGTCGTATGAGAAATACATATATAGCCAACGGAAATGATAACTTTGATGAGATGATAGCTTCTATTGATGAAGGAATTTATGCAGCTAAAATGGGTGGTGGATCTGTAAGCCCTGGTACTGGTGATTTCAATTTTTCAGTTGGAGAAGGATATATGATAAGAAATGGAAAAATTGCCGAACCTGTTCGTGGTGCAACACTTATTGGAAATGGTGCAGATGCTTTATTAAAAATAAGTATGATCTCAAATAATATGGCGATGGCTCAGGGGATGTGCGGTTCTGTAAGCGGTAGTATTCCTACAAATGTGGGTCAACCAGCAATTAAGATCGACGAGATAATCGTCGGTGGAAGAAATTAAGAGGAGGAGCAGACATGTATACAAAAGAATTCCAAACAATTTTTGCCTATGCAAAAGATAAAGTAGACGAAACAGAAATTCTGCTCTCGGCAGGTAACTCATTTTCTGTTAAAATAAATGAGCAAAATGTAGAATCTTTTAATTATGCAGATTCAAAAGGTATTGGAGTACGTGTTATTAAAAGTGGAAAAGTAGGTTATGCTTACACAGAAAAATTTGATGAAGAAACATTTAAGCACATTGTTGATGAAGCTATTGAAAATGCAAAATACACTGAAAATGATGATATTGTAAAAATGGATAATTATCAAAAAAATACTGATAGCCCTAATGTGTATTCCAAAGAATTAGATAAAGTTGACGTGACAGATAAAATTCAACTTGCTAAAGATTTAGAGAAATATGCCAAAGAAGCTGATAAACGCGTGTTTAATGTCCCTTATGCTGTTTATGCTGATGGTAAAAATTACAGTAGAATTGCTAATAGCCAAGGTTTAGATAAAGAAGATACACAGAATTATGCTTATGCTTATGTCGGTGTGTTATCAGCAGAAGATGATGATAAAAGAATGGGTATTGATTTTCATATAACGAGAGATTTTTGTGAATTTGATCCTTTGAAAATGGCAACTGTAAGTGTGAAAAAAAGTACGGATCTTCTTAATGGGAAACCAGCTGAAACAGGAAAACATGCTGTCGTTTTCAATAGTGAAATGATGGCTACAATGCTTGCAACTTTTTCAGGTATATTCAATGCAAAATCAATTCAAGAAGGAAGATCCCTTCTTAAAGGTAAGATAGGACAAAAGGTTGCAAACGAAAAAGTTAGTATTGTCGATGATGGTTTACATCCAAACGGTTTTTCAACTTCAGCTTTTGATAGTGAAGGATATCCTACAGAAAAAACGGTACTAATTGAAAATGGTGTTTTAAAATCATATCTTCATAACACAATCACAGCTAGAAAAGATGGAGCTAAATCTACAGGTAATGGATCTCGTGGATACAAAGGAACACTTGGGATTAGTACATCAAATTTCCTTATTGAAGCAGGTGAACATAAAGAAACTGATCTGTTCACAAAACATGCTAAGATTATTGAGATAGTTAGCTTACAGGGAATGCATTCAGGTGCTAATGCGATTTCCGGAGATTTTTCACTTGGTGCTCAAGGCTTCTTATGGAAAAATGGTAAACGTATGCATTCTTTAAAACCTTTCACAGTAAGTGGGAACTTCCTGCAAATGTTAAGCGGTGTAGAGGCTATTGCTGATAATTTTAAATTTGATATGAGCAGTAATGGAGCTTCTTCAGTTTTAATAAAGGAACTTAACATTAGTGGTTAAATTAACATAGATATATAAGAAGGGTGGATAATTTTCCACCCTTTTTTTATATTTGACAAGAAATACAATCTTACAATTTTCAAAATCAAGGAGTTAATATAAAATGAAATTATTAAAAATAATTTGTTTATTATTCTTAATTCACGCTTCATTGTTTTCAGAGGAATTTGAAGAATTCAAACTCGGTGAGAAGCAACAATTCGAGGGCAATAAAATATTTGATGAAATGGTGCTAAAACTTGGAAATGTAGCTCAAATAAAGACAATAAGAACTATCTGTATAGTAAATCAACCATTGGATTACGGCACATTATCATTCCCAGTGCAAGTTGAAGTGAAATTTCCTGGAAATCTACATATCAAGTTCGAAGATAAGGAATTCATTATTGAAAACAATAGTGGATGGCAAAAATATCAAAAAGGCTATTATGAAAATTTACCTGAAAAATATATATCAACAATTAGTGGAAATTTGGATAGAAATTTGATTCAGATAGCTAAAAGCAAAGCAGATTACGTGATTAAGCTTGTTGGTAAAGAAACAATTTTGGAGAGAGAATGCTATGTATTAGAACTAATAAGAGATGATTCAATTATCAACATTTATATTGATATCCAAAAATATCTACCTATTCAAATGATTTATTTTATAGATTCGAGGCAAGTAAAAAGAACTTATCTTGAATATAAATTAGTGAACGGTATAAATTACCCAGTTCACATAATATCAACTGATATTGATGGAAATTTGATAAGTGAGATAAAAATAGAAAAAGTAGAATTTAATATTAAGCTAAATTCAGATTAAAAAAAGGATACCTGTTAAACAGTTACCCTTTAATAATTTATCAATTGTTTATTTCAAAATACCAATAGTAAAAATCACTGCTTGATCATTAAAGTCATTCGCAATAATAGCGTAATCAATATTTACTATTATCTGGAAATTATAAGTTCGGAAAGCCCTGATCCCAGCATTTGCAATAAATTCAAATCCATCTCCACGTTTACCGCTTTCATCGTGTAGAACCCAATGAAATCCAAATGCACCACCAACGTAAGGGCAAAAATCAGTCTTTGTAAAAAGATATGATGCATAAATATTTGCTGCAAAACCAAAACGTGCAGCTGTTTGCAAGCCCACGGCTACATTTTTTACTTCATAACCAGAACGAAAGTCTGCAGTGAATGACCTTTGATCTACTTCTTCGTATCCATTTTGAGGATAAAGATACCCAAAAGATAAACCCCAGAATTGTCGCGCATTTCTGCGTTTTGGAATATCGTCTTCCATTTCCATTATAGCACCGACCTCTACAGTTTGTTCTAATGGTTTTTGCTCAATAACACTCATTGCAATACGTTTCATTACTATTTCAAGATCTTCTACATTTTTTGAAGTTGTGTTATCAACGATAATTGATCTCTCACTATTAACATCTACAAGATTATATTGAACCACTATTTTATCACCTAATTTACTTAAACTTGTAATTAGAACCAGGTCAGAATTTGTTTCTTTACCAATAATAACAGAACACATTACTTCAGTACAAGGTTCATCCCCAAGGATGGCCATTACATCTTTTTGTGGGGTTATTACTATAGGGCTAAGTTTTTGTAATTCATTCTTTAAAATACTCTCTGAAGTCTGTATAGAAATCTCATCGATTCCTAAAGAATAAAAAGGTAAAACTGCAATAGTTTTTGCTACTAAGTTACCTAACTTTGGTATTGTAAGGATGATAATTGTAAACGATATTACTAGTAATAATCTTTTCATAAATATCTCTTAAAAAACTAGTTAAACATACTTTTTATTTTTTGCAAATTAAGTCAATTCTTTTTACAATTGAATCCACATCTAATTTGCAATGTTTAAATACATCATCACTATTACCAGAAAGTGCGTAATCCTCAACACCGAATTTAACAAATTTACATCGTAAGCCCATCTGCATCATTTTATCCGCAATACTATTCCCAATACCTGTATTAACATTATGATCTTCATAAGTAAAAACTGTACCTGTTTTTGCAGCTTGTTTCAAAGCTTCTTCATCCAGATCATCTGGACATGAAATATTCCATACTTGAAGAGAAATATCTAAACTTTTTAATTTTTTGGCAGCCATAAGCGCTCTTCCCGTTAGGGTTCCCATTACAAAAAGTGCAGCAGTATTTCCGTCTGTTAGCTTATCTGCTTTTCCATATTCAAATTTGTAATCAGTTCCAAAGAATAACTGGCCATTTTCATTTTTTATTAATTCAAGTTTAGATCGTCCCATTGGAATTAGGAAATTTCCATATTTACCTGTAATATAACGAATTACCCTGTCAGTTTGGTTTGGATCTGCAGGAATAATTGTTTTAAAATTATAGAGATTTTTCATTAAACCAAAATAATCGATACATTGATGGGTCTTCCCATCTTCACCCACATCCAAGCCAACGTGAGTTGTAATTATCTTTAAGTTAGTTTCATTAATATCGCTTAATCTATGTTGGTTGTATGTTTCATCAACTCCGAAAACGCCGAAATCTGGAAAAAAAACTTGTAATCTCTCTTTAGACATAGCAGCGCCAACAACAGCTGTATTGTGTTCCATGATCCCACTTTGTATGAAATTCTGTGGCAATACAGCTTCAAATTCTTTAGTTTTTACACTACCTTGCAGATCGCAATCTAAAACAACTATTGGTGCATTTTTATTTATCGAAGCGATATCAGCGATAGCATTACCCCAGGCAGAACGATTATCCGTTTTATCTTCATAAATTATTGGGTTACCCAAATCGAGATCGAAATCTAAATTTTTGAGTTTTCTATGTTGTAAATTTGTTGCGTCAAAGCTACGTCTCAAGTCTTTATACTTCTCAATATCATTTTCTAATCCAAGCTCTTTAAGGGCTTCCGCAAGTTGTTCCTCCGAAAGGGGGGACCCGTGATATTTTTCTTTATTTTCCATGAATGAAATGCCTTTACCCATAGAAGTGTGTCCAATTATTACTGTTGGTTTTTCATTTTGGACAGCATCTAAGATTGAATCTCTAATTTCAACCAGATCATGACCATCAATTTCAATAACATCCCAGCCATCAGATAGATAGTTTTCTAAAATATATTGGGGCATAACTTTATTTATATCACCACAGATCTGTAGTTGATTGTAATCGACGAATGCAGTTATGTTTAGATTATATTTCACTGCGAATCTGCGTGCTTCACCCAATTGTCCTTTCTGCTGTTCACCATCTCCCATCAGAACAAAAGTATGACTATCAATATTTTTTATCTTATTCGCCAAGGCAAACCCGCAACCAGCAGAAAGTCCCTGACCCAAATTTCCACTTGCCCATTCAATTCCTGGAACATCCGGTTCAACATGACCCTCAAAAATACTTCCGGCTAATCGGAATTGTGAAATTGCATCTTCAATATTGAAGAATCCACAGGAGGCAAGTGTAGAATATGCTGCTGGTGAAGTGTGACCATGGCTAATGATAACACGATCACGTGAGTCCATTTTTGGATTTAAGGGATCTATATTAATCATTTTATATAATGTTAACATAAAATCAATAGTAGACATGGAGCCACCTGGATGTCCTGACTTTGCAAGTGACGTCATTTTGATAATAGAACCTCGTGCTTCATTTGCTAATATTTGGATCTCTTTCAGCTGCTTAATTGAGAGTTGAGCTTTTTCAATAATCATGTTTCCTCCAATTAAAGTTTATAGTAACTTTTATTTTTTTTAATTAATCGTAAAGAAATAAATCAAAAAAAAAC
>JAVCCD010000314.1 GCA_030765665.1 Candidatus Tenebribacter mawsonii
GAAAGAGGATTATAACATTAACAGACCTCACAGTTCTCTGGGTTACTTAACTCCAGAGAAATTTAGATTGACTTTTGAAAAGAAAGTTAAAGAAATTAACACATTGAAAGTGGCCTAAAAAATGGGGATTCTCAACTCCACTTTCTAAAACTGCTAAATTGTCTTTTTCTGTAAAGAGTAAACTTGTTAAGTATTTAAGTTTCATTTTTTTTATTAACACTTTTTATTCCTTTTTTGGATGTGATTATTACTTCTACTTATATATGTCGAAAATCCTGAAATTGTGACACAACCACTCAAAAAAAATATTTATGTTTTGCGTTTGAATGATTTATAGTTGTTCTAACTGATTATTATATTAACATTTAGATTACAGAAAGAAATTGCGAAAAAAAATGATAAATTTTGTATTATCTTAGTTATTCAGAAAATTATTAACTGTAGAGTTAAAAATAGAGACGTACAATTTCAAGTAGGTTTCTAAATTCCCTCTGTTGCGTGAATGACAATGTTTGTTTTTCTGCTTACGAAATTGAAACCTAGCAAGGTCTGATGTTTAATCTTTCCATAATGAACCTCGCAAATCATTCTATATAGCATTCTCAACAAATTTTTCTTGCCATAATTACCCAACAATTTTTTTTAACTTTCTCGATTGCATATAGTTAGATTTATTTTATGTGATTAGTTGTAAAAATGGTTAGGGAGAAAGTATGGTAGGAACATCAGAAATCCGGAACGGCTTAATCATCAGGTTTAAACACGGCCTTTATGAAGTCATTGAATTCCAACATGTAAAACCAGGCAAAGGTGCAGCATTTGTGCGTACTAAGCTTAAGAATGTAGAAACCGGTAAAGTTATTGATAACACCTTCCGAACCAGCGAGAAATTAGAAGATGTAAGAGTTGATAAAGAGAAAAAAGAATATCTCTATTTTGATGGAACGTTCTATGTTTTCATGGATACTGAAAGTTACGAACAGATGTCAGTTCCTAAAGAAGTAGTTGGAGATCTGGATAAATTCCTTATCGAAAATATGACTGTTGCCATGAGATTCGATCCAGAAAAAAATATTCTTGGAATTGAATTACCTACAACTGTAACTCAAGAAATAGCAGATTGTGAGCCTAATGTAAAAGGAAATTCCGCATCCGTTAGTGGTAAAAATGCTACAACCAATACAGGATTAAATATAACGGTTCCATTCTTTATAGCAATCGGTGATAAAGTAAAAATTGATACTCGCTCATCAGAGTATATCGAAAGAATTTAATAACAGAATTATAAGGAGAGTAAGATGCCAAAAACAAGATCATTTTCCGCAAAACTTGCTCACGAGATCAGTACTGAGGGAAAGACAATTTGTTCTAAGTGTAACCAGGAAATTAAAAAGGTTAAACTTGTTCGTGCTCGCAATTCCAAAGCCAATACATGGGCACCTAAGTATGATTTTGTGGATATGTGTAAATGTAACGAAAAAGATATTTTATCTGGAAAAGTATAAGCCATATAAATCTTTAGTGTAGTTAATAAAAACAACTCAAAACCCCTCTTGTCTTTACCGATAGGAGGGTGTTTGTGTGTAGAAACAGGATGGGATAATGAAAAGAACGATTTTAATTTTTCTAACCACTTGCATTGTAGGCTCGTATCTCTTTGCCATGCCTTCAATACCCGGAAAAACAGATAACAATAATTATAAGATTTATCCATCAGAAAACTATGGTAGAAATAATCCGGCATTCAGAGATGAGCTCCCTCAGAATATTCTAGCAATTATGGTACAGTTCAATGATGTAACTTTCGATCTTGACCCTGATTATCCAGATTCTCTTGCCCATAACAAAGAATATTTTGAACGTCTTTTTTTTCATCTTGCATCTTTCTATTCAGATGCTTCTCATGGGAATTATATACTTACAGAAGACAATTACACCATTTGGGATAACATTATAACGCTCTCTCAACCAATGGGATATTATGGTGAAAATGATGAAAATGGTGATCTGATAGAACGCAAATGTGAGCTCGTTCAGGAAACTGTTCAGGAAATTGATGATCAGCTTGATTTTAACGATTATGATGCTATTATAATTATTCATGCTGGGGCAGGTGAAGAAGCAGCATCAGTAGATGAAAACGAAGATCAGCTAAGCAGTACATTTCTCTCACGTCGCTCACTTCAAGCGGGATTAGATCCTGAAAATGATGACTTTCCCGGCATTGAAACAAATGATGATCTTTACCTTACAGAATTTGTAATAATACCCGAGACAGAATGGCAGCCAAACGGAGTGCAGGGTGAAGATAAGATATATAATATTTTTGGGGTTTTAGCTCATCAATTTGGTCACCAGCTTGGATTACCAACTCTTTTTGATAACAATCCCGACAACGGTAGATCTTATGGTATTGGTGGTTTTGGTGTAATGGGAACGGGTGTTTGGAATGCAAACGGTTTTGTTCCTCCATTGCCTTGTGCCTGGTCGCGCTATTATCTTGGCTGGGAAGATGAGAACATTGTAGAAATTAATTCATCTTTCGATAATCTCTCACTTGTTTTCCCTATGGCAGAAGATGAAGACACACCAAAACTTTATAAGATCAACATTTCAGAAAGCGAGTACTTCCTTATTGAGAACAGACAGCAAAACCCTGACGAGAGTGTGTTTATAAACACTGATGGAGACACTTTGGCTACTTTTACTTTTCAAACTATTCCGAATCAGAATGTATATCCAC
>JAVCCD010000045.1 GCA_030765665.1 Candidatus Tenebribacter mawsonii
CGATTGAAAGAGCAAAAAACCACACAAATGAAAACAGGTTTATAATTATGAGCGAAAATAAAAAAAGTATTCCCGATAATAGCTTACAAAAATTTTCAAATTTTGTAATATTCCAAACAGAAAACGGTAAGGTAAATATTGATGTATTTTTTCACGATGAAACTCTGTGGCTCACACAAAAACTGATTTCTGAACTTTTTGAAAAAGGCAGATCGACAATAACTGAACACCTGAATAAAATATTTTCGGATGGTGAGCTGGAAGAAAAAGAGGTGTGTCGGGATTTCCGACAAACCACAAAACACGGTGCTATCAAAGGTAAAACACAAGAAACAGAAGTAAAATATTATAGTCTAAAAGCAATCACAGCTGTTGGCTATCGAGTAAACTCACACAGAGCAATCGAATTCCGCAAATGGGCAAGCAAAATCCTGCAAGAATACATCATCAAAGGTTTTGCAATGGATGATGAACGCTTGAAACAGATAAAGCATTTCGGTATAGATTACTTTGAAGAATTGCTGGAACGCATTAGAGAAATCCGTTTAAGCGAAAGAAGGTTATATCAAAAATAACAGATATTTATGCTCTCTCTGCCGACTATGACAACAAAGCCGAAATAACAATCCATTTTTTTGCATCTGTTCAAAATAAATTACATTGGGCAATTACAGGCAGAACCGCAGCCGAAATCATTTATACCGAAGCTGATGCCCAAAAAATCTATATGGGTTTAAAAACCTGGAAACATGCTCCCGACGGCAAAATATTAAAAAGCGATGTGAGTATTGCCAAAAACTATTTAAACGAGGAACATTTAAAAGCTCTGCAAAGAATTGTTACTGCTTATCTTGATCTGGCAGAAAATAGAGCCATGAACAGAAAAGTTATGAATATGAAAGAATGGGAAGAATTTCTGGAAAAATTTCTGGAACTTTCCGATTCACCCATTTTAAATGATCTCGGTAAAATTTCGATGCTGGAAGCCAAGTTAAAGGCAGAAGGTGAATTTGAAAAATACAGAGTAGAGCAAGATACAAACTACATTTCAGATTTTGATAAAGCAATAAAACAATTGAAAAACAATTCTAATTCAGTTACCGAGTATTCCTCGAATACTGATGATAATGAGAAAGAATAGTATGGATTTTCTTTATAAAACAATTATCTCAGAATTCGGTAAAAAATATGTTCAAAAGATAGAGATTCCAGAAACAATAACAACTAATCTCAATCCCAATTTCCAATTGCGACCATATCAAATCGAAGCTTTCCAAAGATTCCTTTGCTTCTTTGAAGATGAACCATTCGAGAGTAAACAACCAATGCCATATCAGTTGATGTATAATATGGCAACAGGAAGCGGCAAGACATTGATAATGGCAGGTTTGATCTTGTATCTTTACAGCAAGGGTTACAGAAAGTTTTTGTTCTTTGTAAATTCCAAAAATATCATAAACAAAACTATTGATAATTTCATTAATACCACTTCATCAAAATATTTGTTTGGGAACAACATCACTTTTGAAAATAAGAAAGTATCGATTAGGAAAGTAAATAATTTTGAAGATGCAAACCTGAATGATATAAATATCTGTTTTACAACAATTCATAAATTGCACGGTGATATTTACATCGAGAAAGAGAATAGCCTGACAATTGAAGATTTTAAGCAGCATAAAATTGTTTTCATTTCCGATGAAGCTCATCACATAAATAAAAAAACAAGAAGTCAAATGACAATCGCACAGCTTTCTAAACCAAATTGGGAAAATACGGTTGATCGAATTTTTAACCAGAATTATGAAAATCTGCTTCTTGAATTTACAGCAACTCTCGATTATGAACACAAAAACATTGCAGAAAAGTATAAACCGAAAGTTATATTTCGATATGATCTCAGACAATTCAAAGATGATGGTTATTCAAAAGATGTAAATCTGCTTCGAAGTGAAATGACTGATGATGAGAGAATTGTTCAGGCAATAATTCTGAATCAATATAAACAAGATATTGCTTTAAAACATGGCATTAATTTAAAACCTGTAATTCTCTTTAAAGCTCAGAAATTAATAAAAGATTCTTTGGGAAACAAAGCTAATTTTCACAGAATTATAGAGAATCTTTCTGAGAAAGATCTCAGGAATATCAAAGAGAACTCTAAAATTACAATAATTCAAAAAGCATTTGATTTCTATGAAAACAATGCAATTAACAAATTGATTCAAAAATTAAAGATCAATTTTGGCGAAACCAATTGTATATCCGTTAATGAAGAAAATCTAGAAAAGAAATCTCTGAGAAAAAATGATCTGGCAGAATTGGTTGAACAGCAATTTGTGCTAAACTCACTTGAAGATAATAATAACCCGATTCGTGCTATCTTTGCTGTTAATAAACTAAATGAAGGTTGGGATGTTCTAAATCTTTTCGATATTGTTCGTTTATATAAAACCAGAGATTCAAAAGCAGGAAAGCCAGGCAAAACGACAACTGCTGAAGCTCAATTGATTGGTCGTGGTGCAAGATATTTCCCTTTCAAAATAACAAATGAGCAAGACAGGTTCAAAAGAAAATATGATACTCCCAATAATTTAAATGAATTGAAAATTATTGAGGAACTGCATTATCACACAATTGAAGACAGCAAATACATTTCTGAATTGAAAAAGGCATTAATTGATACTGGAATTTATGATGATGAAAAAGATTTTGTTGAAAGAGAATTGAAATTAAAAGATAAATTCAAAGATACCGATTTATATAAAAAAGGTGTAGTTTTTGAGAATAAAAAAGTTAAGAATAAATATGAACATATCCGCTCTTTTGAAGATTTGGGTGTGAAGAAACGAAACATTGAATTTGTCCTTTCTTCGGGTGAAGGAGCTGTAACAGAAGTTTTTAACGCAAACGAAGTAAATTTGGTTGCTACAGAAAGAAAATCTAAAGATAAAAAATTAGAGCAAATTCCAATTCATATTATCAAAAACGCTTTAGCCAAAAATGACTTTTTTCATTTCAGCAATATCAAACATTATTTCCCTTCAATTAATTCAATAAACAATTTCATTCAGCAACAAGGATATTTAAGA
>JAVCCD010000108.1 GCA_030765665.1 Candidatus Tenebribacter mawsonii
ATCACAAGTTTGATCTCATTATACACCTGGCTGCCATGGCAGGAGTCCGTCCATCCATTATAGATCCAGTACTTTATACAGAGGTTAATATAAATGGTACGGTGAATTTGTTGGAGCAATGCAAGAAAAATGGTATCAAGAAGTTCATCTTTGCCTCATCATCTTCTGTTTATGGGAACAACAAGAAAGTTCCATTTGCCGAAAGTGATCCTGTGGATTTACCAATATCACCTTACGCTGCCACCAAAAAATCGGGTGAACTTATTTGCCATACTTATCACCACTTGGAGAAAATTTCAATGGCAGTTTTGAGGTTTTTTACAGTTTACGGCCCCAGACAGCGTCCCGATCTGGCAATTCATAAATTTGCTCGTAAAATAATTGCAGGAGAATCCATTCCTGTATTTGGAGATGGTTCAACCCAGCGTGACTATACCTACATAGACGATATTATTGATGGGATCTTGAAGTCAGTAGATTTTGTTGATAATGGCTGCCATTATGAAATATTTAATTTGGGTGAATCGCAGACGATTTCACTTTCCAAAATGATAAGTACAATTGAAAATTCTTTAGGTAAAAAAGCTGTGAAAGAAATACTCCCACTGCAGCCTGGTGATGTTGACCAAACATATGCAGATATTTCTAAAGCCAAGAAACTTTTGGGATATTGTCCCAAGACAAAATTTAAAGATGGTGTGGATAAATTTATAGATTGGTTAAAAGATAGATAGAATAATTTTTTAAATAAGAATAAAGAAATATTGTACTGGTGAATTGTGATTCACCAGTTTTTTTTTGCAAAAAAATCAAAAAAATTGACAAGTTATTACAACCCAATAATTTCTGTCACAGAGCATCAGTAAATTCAAACATTTTCTTCTGGAGAATCAGATTAGTGAAAATTGTACTTAAAAAACATTGTCCAAAGTGCAAAGATATGCATTACAAACGTATAAGTAGGTTACCATGGATGAGGCTATTTAAACGGTCACAGCTTTATCAGTGCAATCACTGTAGAACAATTTTTCTGGTACTCTTTGCAAAAAGACATTGAAAAATTCAAACTTAATATTAATTCATAAGAATATTCTCCAAAATTATTTGTTCATTACATATATTTAAACAGAGTTGCATATTAAAAAAAGTAAATTGGTTTATCCAATGACAGTTAGCAACTCAGTATTGTAATCTAAAATGAATTACACACACACAGCCAAACAATTATTAACCAAAGGAGGACGAATTATGAGTTTCCGAACACCAAGCATTAACACAGTTTCCATTTCTGGAAATATTGTGCGTGATGCTGAAATTAATCATGTAGGTGAAGCGAAGACGCCTGTAACAACAATCACTGTGGCTCACAATCAGCGCTACAAAGCAAAGAGTGGAAAGTGGCAGGAGGCTGTTTCTTTTATTGATGTAGAAGTTTGGGGTGCTCTGGCAGAGAGAGATGCCTATTACAAAAAGGGGATTCCTGTTATTGTAGAAGGAGTTCTCAAAGGTAATCAATGGAAAGATAAAGAGGGAAAAAGCCATTCAAAGGTTGTAGTAAGAGCGGCTAAGATCCATGTTCTTGTCTATCCAGAAAAGGAAGAAAAAGAAGAAGAGTAGAATCATAAAAACAATCACTAATAAAAAAAGCCATCCGGCAACTGCCGGATGGCTTTTTATTAATATAATCTCTTCTTAAAATTTATATCCAATACTGAAATGATGCGTTGAATCAATTGTATGTGTATTGAATCCATAATCAACTATTATGTTATACAGATTAAATCTAGCGCCCATTGAATAGCTTGTCGGCTCACTGCGTACACCGCAACGAATAGTTAGCATCTCAACAACTTTTACCTCAGCACCGGCATGTATCTCAGTTTTGCTGTTCATAGTTTTTTTAACTTCAAAAGCAGTGATCACATCTGTATATGGGTGGTAAGATATTCCCATGCTCATTTTTTGTGGAAGATCGTGAGCACTATCTTCTCCAACAGAAGGATTATTCAAGTTTGTGATTGTAAATCCGATCTGAGTACGTTGGTGTACAGTGGCAAGTGCACCCAGATTTATCCCGAAAGCTGGTTGCTCACCAAATCCTTCGATCGATAGATGATACATATTGAGGGTATATCCAAAATCCAGATTTGAGTGGATATCATTTAAAATATTAAATGAATGTGACAAGGCATAAGTCTTTTCACTCAGCAGACTCACATCCTGAAAATCAACATCCATCGACTGCAATCCAATTCCCAAAGTACCAAACTTTCGTGGAAGTTGCATAGAAAATGCCACTGTATTCAGCACTTGAAAATCGTTTTCAAAAATTTTAGAATATCCAATTATAATATTATTTTCTGAACTGTTCAATCCTGCCGGATTATAAAAGACAGCATTAGCATCATCACTAATAGAGTAGAATGCTCCACCCATAGCTCTGGCTCTGGGTGATGGCTCGTAATCATCAAAAATTGCTGTTAGATTTACAGCTAAGAAAATAAGGCATAATGTAGTTAATATTTTTCTCATAATTCTCTCCTACTTAAGTTGTGAACCGATCACAATCGGAGCTTTTGCTGTTTTTTTATTTCCAGTGGATGTATCTATCACCTCTAAAAAGCAGATATACAAACCTAAGGGCAATAAGTTATTTTCTCTATCCTTACCGTTCCAGTCATAATGTTTGATGCCGGTTGAATTCGAGATGATCGTGTTAACCAGAGTTCGCATGAGTTTCCCTTCTGCATTGTAGACTCTCAAGATAGCTTTATCACCATTTTTAGAAGCAAATTCAATTGGGAATGTTTCACCACTGTAAGGGTTGAAAGCTCTAGCAGGAATATTAAGTGTGGCACTATGAGTAATTGCCTTGTATGTATAAAAATAAGCTGAAACTTGCGGGTATTCTTCAGGATATGTAAATTCATTACCACTTGTATCGGTAGCAACTATATAAAATTCTACTACCGTACCTTCCCCTTGTGCCGGAACATCAGTCTCGTAAATATTTTCATTAATTTCTGTTGGTGTCATCTCCAGTAAATTGAATTCACTATTGCTATTTGTTTTCCAATTAAGGATCACATTGGCATATTCAATCGGACGGGAAAATGTAATATTTACTGGCTGATCAGCAACTATTTCACTGATATCACCATAAGGGTAGTTTTCAAATTCTCCCACACCCAAATGATCATCATAACCAACAAGCATCTGAAAATTACTTGCATACATACCGCCAGCACCGCGTGCTTCCAATACAAATCCAACAAAGTAATTATCCAGATTGATGCCGGTAGAATCCCACACTCTAACAGCCATCTGATTACCTTCTTCATCTTCAATATTCAAGTTAGTTCCACCACCAGCATAATACATCTCATAGATAGTCCCGGTAGCTTGAACTAAAGTTCCTTCATATATATCGTTATTAACATTTAGATCAAGTATAGTAGCTGTCGGGTCAGGATTATTAGAACTGATTATAGTATATGAAAAATCTTTCAACTCGGTTACGCCATTGTATTCATCAACCTCACCAGAGACTTCCAGAAAATTCCCGCGTACCAGATCAACTTCATAAACTGAGGAAATGTCGTAGTCAAAAAGCATGATGCCTTTACCTGAACTGTCTTGGATAAAAGCGTTCAGCTGATTGCTATTAGAAATTCCAGCTCCTATTGTTATCACACCTTCAATGTTAACGTTCTCTCCATTATATACACTTACGCTATCCTGTATATTTGCAATAGGTGTTATTACTTGCGCAAATAGTAAATTGGAAGTTAAGAACACAATAATCATTAATATATTTTTCATTCTTTCTCCTCATCTGTCTCTTTTTGAAAAAAAGTTGTTGCTATCATCAATACGATAGCAATTACGATTGAACTGTCGGCTATATTAAATACTGGCCATCTGGTCATAATAACATCAGGGAAATCACACCAGATAAAATCTGTTACGCTTCCCAAGTATATTCTATCGATCAGGTTTCCTAAAGCACCACCTAAAATAAGTGCAAAAGAGAGAACTTCATATTTATTCTTGCTTTTAGTACTTAAATATACAATTAAAATTGTGGCAATTAATGAAATTATGATAAAGAGAATTCTGTTAAGTTGGGGAGAACCGAACGAAAGGCTAAAGGCTGCTCCGGTATTTTGAACATAAGTAAGCCAAATTAACTTTGGAGATAACTTTATTATCTCACCAAATTCCATAGAAGCTCTAACCAGGTATTTTGATACCTGATCTAATACTATTACGATCAACGTTACCCAGTAGTAGGGTAGAAGCTTTATTAGTTTTGTCACTATTTTTTTCTTCTCTTACGTTTTTCTTCTTCTTCCATACATTTTATACAATATTCAGCATAAGGAATTATCTTGAGTCTGTTAGCTGCTATATACTCTCCGCAGATCTCACAAACACCATAAGTTTTATCATAAATCCTTTTTAAGGCACTGTTGATATACTTAATATTCTTCAGTTCTTTTTCCAGAATGTAAACTCTTCGTTCAGATTCATCAGTATCGGAACCCTGATCAGCCTGATGTTGTGAATAAGCTGAGAGATCTCCACTGCTTTCCTTAGAACCGCGTTTCTGAATATCATTTATTGCATTGATAATACCTTGTGTCTCTTCTTTTTCTTTGAGAAGAATTTCTTTGTACTTCTCCAATCTTTTTTCAGTTAATTGCTTTACTGACATAATGATCTTCCTCTTCTATATTTTCTTCAATAATTCTAATACTAAAACTACAAGATTCTTTTTTGCTTTTAAGGCATTTGTGTTGATCTCTTCCTGAGTATGAGGCTCAGAATGAAAAATATTGCTCAAATTAGTTACAACCGAGATTCCCATAACTTTCATTTTGGAATGTATAGCTACAATTACTTCCGGAACTGTTGACATTCCAACCAGATCTGCACCCCACTTAGCCAGCATTTTACACTCTGCTTCTGTTTCCAAACTCGGACCGGAAAGTGCTAAATAGGTTCCATCCTGTAAAGAAAAATTATTCTCTTTTGAAATCTTATGAGCTAAGACGATATATTTTTTATAATATGGTTCGTGCATACTTGGGAACCTATTGCCTAATTCATCACAGTTTTTACCGATCAGTGGGTTGCTACCCATCCAGTTGATATGATCGTTGACCATTACTAAATCTCCAGGATGCATCAACTCATTCAAACTTCCGGCAGCATTGGTAACGATGAGTTTATTTATACCTAATTTTTTTAACACTCTTATCGGAAATGTGATCTCCTGCATGGAATAACCTTCATAATAGTGAAGTCTTCCCTGCAGAATAATTATGGATTTATTTCCAATCTTTCCAGCAAGTAGTTTTCCCTGATGCGAGGGAGCAGTGGAAGTTTTCCAGACTGGAATATCATCATAAGAAATTATCACAGGGTTATCGATCATCGCTCCAACAGTGTTGAGACCGGTGCCTAAAATCATTCCGATCTCAGGAGTGATATCGATTCTCTTTTTAAGATAAGCAGCAGCCGTTTCAATATCCTTTAGCATGTTATCCATAGGATTAAAATCCTCTTAAAATATTTTTTAACATATTTAAAATAACTATGATAATTATTGGTGAAAAATCTACCGGTGATGCAGGGAATATGCGATGTAGAAAATCTCTAACAGGTCGCATTACTGGTTCTGTGAGCTGTATAATAAAAAGATAGATCTTAAAAAACTCTCCGGCAGGATTTATTTGAAACCATGAGAGCACCGCTCTGATGATAATCAAGATTATATAGATCTGAACTGCATGAGCTAGCAACATAGTTAGTGATCCCATCTTTATAAAACCTCGTGACAGTTTCTACAGCGAGCTTCGTAGATATCTGTTGTACCCACTACTACTGTCTCTTTGCTTTTTGTAAGTCGTTGGGTTCTACTGGCAGGATTCCCGCATTTTACGCAGATTGCATTGAGTTTAGAAACGTACTCGGCAATTGCCAAAAGAGCAGGCATCGGACCAAAAGGTTTGCCACTATAATCCTGATCTAGCCCTGCAACCATAACACGTTTGCCATTATTTGCCAGTTTTTCGCAAACATTCACAATATTGTCATCAAAGAACTGTACTTCATCAATTGCGATTATCTCGGTATCATATTTAACCAGGTCATGAATTTCTTGAGCTGTTTTTACTATCTGGGAAGGAGTTTTCATTTTACTATGTGAGACAATATGATCTTTTTCATAACGATCATCTATCTCTGGTTTGAATACCTGTATTTTGCGTCTTGCGTATTCAGCACGGTGTACACGGCGGATCAACTCTTCGGTTTTACCGCTGAACATACTGCCACAAACCACTTCGATCCAACCAGTTTTATTGTTTATTACATTCATTTCCAAACTCCATTTGTCATTAATTTTGGGGCAAGTTATTGTGTCAAATCATTTTGGTTGGTATATTGCTCTAGTTTCATGGACTTTAAGGCTAGTTTAACTTTCTGGCAATAATATCAAAAAAACAACTAAAATATGTCTGTTAAATTGAATAAAAAATACTATAAAAATATTCGTTTAGCATGAATTTTAAATGCAAAAAGTTAGAGAAATTGTATCGAGAGAAAATATTTGACTGGAAAGCTCATGTTTACAAATTGTCAAAAAAAAATTTGGAGTGTAAATATGAAGTATCGCGTTTTGGCAATTAATCCGGGATCAACTTCTACAAAGATATCAGTATTTGATGATACAGAATCTGTATTTGTAGAGACCTTGCGTCATGAAGCCAGTAAGATTGCTGAATTTGAAGGCATAATAGAGCAATATGAATTCAGAAAGGAGCTGGTGTTAAATGCTCTAACTAAACACAATGTAAGTTTGGAATCAATTGAGGCTGTGGTTGGCAGAGGTGGCTTGGTTAGAGCGATCTCAAGCGGAACTTACAAAATTAATGAAAAGATGCTGAAAGATCTTCAAGACCCTGCGATCTGGGGTCGAATTCACGCTTCCAACCTGGGTGCTTTTATTGCTAAAGCCATTGCGGATGAGAGAGGAATTCCTGCCTTTATCGTTGATCCGGTTACAGTGGATGAATTTGAAGATATTGCCCGAATCTCCGGTTGCCCGGAAATTGAAAGACAATCTCTCTTGCATGCACTCAATCTGCGTTATTGTGGTATAAGCATAGCCGAACAATTAGGTAAGAATTTCAATGATGTCAATCTGATAGGTGTACACATGGGTGGTGGTATTAGTGTGGCTGCAATTAAAAAAGGCAAAATGGTAGATGTGAATAATGCTGTTCTTGGAATGGGTCCATTCTCTCCTCAACGGGCTGGAGCTCTGCCTATCGGTGACCTTCTGGAACTTGCTTTTTCTGGAAAATATTCCCATAAAGAACTAGTTAATATGTTTACTAAAACTGGTGGTTTGATAGCATATCTGGGAACTGATCATGGTGGTGATGTCGTAAAAAGGATCGAACAGGGAGATAAAAAAGCTAAACTTGTTTTTGATGCAATGCTCTATCAGATCTCCAAAGAAATTGGAGCCTGTGCAACTGTACTTAAAGGTAAAGTTGACGGGATATTTTTAACTGGTGGACTTGTATATAACAATTATGTTGTAGAAGTGTTAAAAGAAAGAACCTCCTTTATTGCAAAAAGTTTTGTGATACCGGGTGAGAAGGAGATGGAAGCTCTTACTCAAGGTAGCGTAAGAGTATTAAAAGGCATTGAGGAAGCTAAAGTATATAAATAGTTCCATTAAGTATCTAAAAATTATGAAAAAAATTATCCCGTTTGTATTTATAGTGCTAACTTTATTAAGCTGCAGTAAAGTAGATGAAAGTGATTGGACAATTCTTGTTTATATGGCAGCTGATGCTGATATTGCTTTGAATTTTGCTGCTTTGAATGACCTGGAAGATATTATGCAGGCAGATTTTTCTGATAATATAAATGTTATTGTGCAAGTGGATTACAGCGAATCTAATTCACCACCTGCAACTTACAGATATCATGTTTATCCCGGATTGACAGAGCAAATTTCCTATATAGGTGAGATCGATAGTGGAGATGAAAACGAATTAACTTCATTTGCTAATTGGGGTTTTGACAACTATCCATCAGAAAAACAAGCTCTGATCATCTGGTCGCATGGGAATGGTTGGTATCCTTTTTTTTGTAAGGATGTTGAAGCGG
>JAVCCD010000122.1 GCA_030765665.1 Candidatus Tenebribacter mawsonii
CCAAAAATTAAACAGGAGTCTTTATGGCAAAGAAAATCATAACAGAATCATCTAGAACTTTAATGGAATACCGGTTACTACCGGGTTATACTCCAACCGAATGCAAACCACAAAGTATCTCATTACGTACTCCTTTGGTGTATTCAGAGAATAATGAGAAGAAGTATTATTTGAATATTCCACTTGTATCTGCTGCGATGCAATCGGTATCTGGTGACCAGATGGGAATTGAACTGGCTAAACTTGGTGGTGCTGCATTCATTTTTTGCTCACAATCAACTGAATCTGAAGCAAAGATGGTAAAAAAGATTAAAAATCATAAAGCCGGTTTTGTAAAACCTAAAACAATGAAAGCTGGTATGAAAGTGAAAGAAATGTTTGAGATCCGAAAGGAATCAGGACATTCTACTTTCCCTGTTGTTGACGATAAGGGTCTTTTTGTGGGACTTATTTCCAAATGGGATTACGATGTTTCACTTCATGCAGATTGTTTAATAAAAGACAGAATGATAAAAAAAGAAAATATCCAAGTTGGAACAAATATCACAAATTTGATTGAAGCGAATAGAGCTCTTTTGGAAAGCCATAAATCAGTATTACCTATTTTAGATGAGAATGGTAAGCTTACTTCTATGGTTTTTCGTAAAGATATTAACGACCAACTTGATTTTCCATTAGAGATTCATGATGAAATGAAAAGATTGATCTCTGTAGCTGCAATTAATACTCATGATTACAAAGAGCGGACTAAAGTATTAGTTAATGCAGGTGTAGATGTTGTTGCAATAGACTCTTCTGATGGTCATACTCAATATCAAGCTGATGCAATAAAATGGATAAATGAGAATTATCCGCACATTCCCGTAATTGCTGGAAACATTATTACAAAAGAAGGCTTCCGATTTTTAGTAGAAGCAGGTGCAAAAGCCATAAAAGTAGGAATGGGTGGCGGATCGATCTGTATTACTCAGGAACAAAAAGGAACTGGCAGGGGACTGGCAACAACAATTATTGATGTTGTTGTAGAAAGAGATAAATATTTTAAAGAAACTGGCAAATATATTCCAATTGCTGCTGACGGTGGTGTTACAAGTACGAAAGATGTGACTATTGCACTTGCACTAGGAGCTGACTATGTGATGATGGGTCGTTATTTTGCCAGGATGGACGAATCACCTACAAATAAGATCGTAGTGAATAATAGAGTGATGAAACCATATTGGGGAGAAGGATCTGCTCGTGCTCAGAACTGGAAAGCCAGACGTTATAATCAGGGTAAATTTGTAGAAGGTGTAGAAGGCATGGTTGAGTATGCAGGTCATCTTAGAGATAATCTGGAAGAGACATTGGCAAAAATAAAATCATCAATGGGAACTTGTGGAGCAATGAATATCTCTGAATTTCATAATTTAGCAGAACTTGAAGTTGTTTCGGCTCTGTCTATCAGAGAAGGTAAACCTCATGATATTTATTTAAGTACAGAGAATATGGATAATCAAGATTACAATTCATCTGAATAAGTAAGATTTAAAATATATATTAGTGGAGTTAGAATGGCTGATTATAAAAAAGCTGGTGTTGATATTCAAATTGGTGATAGAGCTTCTAAGATTGCGTACAGTTTTGCCAGATCAACATTTGCATCACGCAAGAACATGATTGGTGAGCCAATTACTGATGAAGGTGCGTTTGCCGGTATACTGGATATGGGTGATTTCTTCATAGTTCAAGGTGATGACGGTGTAGGTACGAAAATGGAAGTAGCAGAACGAATTGGGAAATTTGATACACTTGGATTTGATCTACTTGCTATGGTCGCTGATGATGCAGTCTGCTTAGGAGCAGAAACAATTTCCATAACCAATACACTTGATACAAATATAGTAGATACTGAAATAATTCATGATCTCATGAAAGGATTGGCAAAAGCTTGCATTGAACAAAAAGTTGTGATTCCCGGTGGAGAGATCGCTGAGGTTGGAAAATCTGTAAATGGTAACGTTTGGAATGCAACTGCGGTTGGGGTTCTTGAGAAAGAAAAAACTATAACAGGAAAGAACATAAAACCTGGAGATAAAATCATTGCCTTGCGAGAAAAAGGTTTCCGCTCAAATGGATTTTCTCTAGTTCGATATATCCTTGAAAAAGAATTTGACGTAAATGTATATAATAAACCATCTCCCTTTGGAAAGAGTTGGGGAGAGATGATTTTAAAACCCTCAAAAATATATTCCTCAGCTTTATTGAAGTTATTGGGCAGGTTCGGTGAAGAACGAAAGTTCAATGTAAAAGGTATCGCACACATAACAGGTGGAGGAATTCCTGGAAACTTTAACAGGATTCTAAAGCAGACTGGATTTGGGGCTGAATTCCACGATCTCTTCCCAGCTTCAGCAATGGTATTAGAGATTCAAAGAATTGGAAAAGTGACCGACGTAGAGGCTTATAAAACATGGAACATGGGTAATGGAATGATGATCGTAGTTGATGCGGGAGATGCTGAATCAGTTCTAGAAGCTTTACCGCTTGAAGCTAAAATTGTGGGTTCAGTTATTGAAGAGAAAAAAATAATAATTGATTCTAAAGGTGCAGACGCACAGAAATTGATATTTAAACTATAAAAAATTGGAGGATTTATGATTAGAAAAGTTGCTTATTTATTTATTATTTTATTATTATCACTTAGTACATTGATTGCAAATGATGTGCGCGGAATAACCACCACGATTACTGACAGTGAAATTGAAGTTATTGGCAAAGCAAAAGAATATATTCCACCAATAATTAAGAAAGAGAATCCCATTTCTTTAAAAGATCGAGAGGGTTGGGCTCTTGTTGATTCAGTCAATTTTGATTCATTTGTACAGCCCTGTAATTATGTAGGTGTTGCTTTTGATAATGTTACAAATGAGATCGAATTCTGTTCTAATTATACTGAATTGTTCTGCCCTGAAGCAATTGCAGCATTAGAAAGAGTTCCAAATTGGTTAAAACCAGATTTGGAAAATATTTTATTACAACTGGATGCAGATAAACAACTTGAGTGGGCAGAAGTTATTAATAATGCAATTGATCCATATATTGATGAGATAGCATTTTCAATAGCTAATACATCTGCTGAATATCTCTCTTCTCCCTATTGTTATCCCGAAATATTTACAGAAAATGCACTATATCTTTATATGGCTGACATGTTTTTGGATTATGTAGAAATTGTAGACTATGGAACATCAACAACCGATGGGAATTATTATTCTACTACTTTGTATTGGAAAATCAATGAAGATGGCGAGCAGGTCCAAGTTGAAGTTCCTAGAGACGTTTATTACATGTACATTGTTCATCCCAAAATTACAGATGAAATTCCTGCTTTTATTGATCCAGATATAATTGAGGATAATACAAGCCACAATAATAATATCGTCTCACCTGATGAAGGTGTTTTCTGGAGATATTATATTTTCAACTATAATGATACAGGATATCCATTATTAAGAGATGCACTTACAAATAGTTCTGTAGCATGGGATATAACAGGGAATACACCAACAGATGCAATTCATACATTAGGTCAATGGATTAATGCTTCCATGTCTTTTACATCCAATAACGAAAGACCTCATCAACCAGTGAGAATATACAAAAAGCATATTGGAAGATGTGGAGAATATGCTGATTTGTCAGCTGCAGCTTGCAGATCTGCTCTGATTCCGTGTACTAGTATTTTATCAATTTCCGGTGATCATACCTGGAATGAGTTTTGGGAAGAAGAATGGATACAATGGGAACCTGTAAATGGTTATATCAATAGTCCTCTTGTCTATGAAAATGGATGGGGAAAAGTTTTTTGGTCTGTGTTCGAAATTCGTAGTAACGGATACCTTACACCGGTAACAGCAACTTATTCAGAAGAAACTGCAACTATTGTTATCTATGCTTTAGATGTTGATGATAATCCAATAGATGGAGCTAAGATTACCTTAAAAACACCTGGCTGGGATAATTGGGGATATACAGATAATGAAGGCAAATGTACTTTTATTGTTGGTGAGGGAAGAACTTATTATGCCAGAATGGATTCAGAAATTGGTAATGACCCGGTTGATACAAGCCAACTTTATGAAGTTGCAACTAACTCAGTGAATGGTCAGATTTATACATATTCTACAACTGCTGAGGGAACAATGCCCGAAGTATTATACAATCCGGTTACTATACCAGAAGATGACACAGATGACTACAAATTAGTAGTTGATTTTACTGTTCCAGAACAGGTAATAAATGGCTCAATTATCATGGATGACCTAGATGATACGGAATTCTATAACAAAGTTGATGATGGACTTATCAACTTTTTTATGGCAGATTGGGTAAACTATTTATATTTTACAGATAATCAGATATTTGATACATTCAATGAAAACTTAGGTATTTCTGAAGGTGAGATTGAATTTGATATTCCTGCAAACGAAGCGTGGTATGCTGTGTTTGATATTAGCGATAATCTTAATAACCCTCAATATGTTCAAGGAACTGCACGTTTATATGAATACAATGTAAATTCAGGTGATGACGTAATTTCAAATGAAACAAAATTGTTTGATAATTACCCAAATCCTTTTAATCCCACCACAACTATCAGATATAATTTGAGTTATAACTCCACTGTGAAATTGGAAATATACAACATAAAAGGACAGAAAGTTACAACACTTGAGAATGAAGAGAAAACAGCAGGTTCTTATAACTTAATTTGGAACGGAAAGGATGCAGAAAACAGACCTGTTGCAAGTGGAGTTTATCTTTATAAGCTAGTAACTGAGGAGCAATCTTTAGTAAAGAAAATGGTTTTGATGAAGTAATGTTACAAAATATCTAAATATAATGGAGTGAATTTGAAAAACCAGATTCAACTTGTTTTAAATGACAAGATCAGAGATGTTCAAGGTGAGAAGGTTCAACGCTCAGCTAAATCCTATTTGAATATTAATACTGGAATTGTGAAGACTGGAAAGATCTTCAATGTGCTATATGATTTGTCAAAAGAAGAGATCGAACGATTTGCAAATTTAGGGTTAAAAGATGGGATCATTCATGAAGTGTATATCAATTCCTCATATCAAAATTCAGATTTCAAATCATTTGTACTTGTGGCAAAAATGCCCGGAGTTACAGATGATGAAGGAATATCTGCTCAAAAAACACTAATTGATATTTTGGATCTTGAATTAGATGTTAGCACTCAGCACATCTACACTGAAGACCTATATTTTATAGAGAATAAATTGAGTAATACTGAGTTAGAGGAACTGGCTAAAAAACAGCTGGGGAATAAACTAATTCATCACTTTGAATATGGAGAGTTTAAAGGATTGGTAGATTATGTTCCGGAAGTAAAGATTACTTCAGATAGTAAAGTGAAGGTCATATCATTGGAACTGGAAAATGCTGAACTACTAAGGCTTTCCAAGGATATGCTACTTTCCTTGAATCTTGAAGAAATGCAGACAATCAAAGCACATTTTGCTGATGAAAATGTTAGAAAATATCGTAATGAAAAGAGCTTATCGTTAAATCCAACTGATTGCGAACTGGAAGTTCTGGCACAAACGTGGAGTGAACATTGTAAACACAAAGAGTTTGCAGCTTCCATAAAATATACAAATAAAGAAACTGGTGAAGAGAAAATAATTGATTCACTGTTTAAAACTTATATTCGTAAATCTACAGAGATCATTCGAAATAGATTGAAAAAAGCTGGAAATAATTGGCTTCTTAAAATATTTACAGATAATGCCGGAGTTGTGAAGATAGATGATGAATCTGTCTTTGTTTGGAAGGTAGAAACACATAACTCTCCTTCAGCAATTGATCCTTACGGTGGAGCAATTACAGGAATTTTAGGGAATAATCGTGATCCGATAGGGACTGGAATAGGTGGCGGAAAATTATTATTCAACACAAATGTTCTTTGTTTTGGTCCTCCAAATTATGATAAGGAACTGCTTCAGGGTCAACTTCATCCACGTAGAATTTTTGAAGGTGTGCGTCATGGGATAGAAGATGGCGGAAACAAATCTGGAATACCAACTGTGAACGGCTCGATCATTTTTGATGATCGATACAGCGGTAAGCCGCTTGTATATTGCGGTACGGGTGGCGTTATGCCATATAAAATTAATGGAGTGAATTCCTGGTTAAAACCGATTGATACTGGTGATTTGATTATTATGGCAGGAGGTCGAGTAGGTAAAGACGGAATTCACGGGGCTACGTTCTCATCTGCTGAGATTGATGAACATTCACCGCAATCAGCCGTTCAGATCGGCAGCCCAATTACTCAAAAATTATTAAGCGATTTCATGCAGGAAGCGGTTCAGCAAGGCTTTATAAAAAGCTCTACTGATAATGGCGCCGGAGGACTTTCTTCATCGGTTGGAGAATTAGCAACAATAACCGGTGGTGCAATTGTAAATCTAGAAAAAGTTCCACTTAAATATGCAAATTTAAAACCGTGGGAGATCTTCATTTCTGAATCACAAGAGCGCATGACTTTTGTGGTGACAAAAGACAAAAAAGACAATTTGTATAAACTTGCAAAAGAGCGGGAAGTAGAACTATCTGATATTGGAACATTCACTGATGATGGCTTTATTGACGTGCGTTTTGAGGGTGAGCCCGTTGCATATCTTGATATGGAATTTCTTCACGAGGGAGTTCCTATAAAATATATGGAAGCCGTATGGGAAAAACCTGAACTTAATGAGCCGGAAATTCCAATAGATTTAGATTATAGCCAGATATTGATCAAATTGATGAGCAGTTTAAATATTTGTTCACGAGAAGATATAATCCGCCAGTATGATCATGAAGTGAAAGGCAAAACGATCATCAAATCTCTGATGGGTCCAAAAGGTAAGGCACCTCAAGATGCTGCAGTAATGCGTTTAAATTTTAATAATTATGCAGGTATAGCTATTTCTAACGGTATCATTCCGCGATACAGTGATATTGATGCATACCAGATGAGTGCTGGTGCGTTCGATGAAGCAATCAGACAGATCATTGCAGTAGGTGGGAAGTTGCCCGACCCGAAAGACTCAACGAATCGTTTTTGGACTGTGAATGATAACTTTTGTGTTCCTGATTCTCTATACGATCCAAATACAAATCCTGATGGAAAGCTGAAACTGGCTAAACTTGTACAGATGAATGAAGCATTATTTGATATGTCCACTTACTACAATATTCCCATGACCTCCGGTAAAGACAGTATGAAGAATGATTTCAAAGCAGGAAATATTAAAATTTCTGTACCTCCAACCATTCTTTATTCAATGGTGGCTAAGATCGACGACACAAGAAATACTGTTACGAGTGATTTTAAAGCAGAGGGTGATCTGATCTATCAAATTGGTAAAACTTATGATGAGCTTGGTGCTTCAGAGTTTTATAGATTGTTCGCTGAACTGGGAGCCAATGTACCAATAGTTAGAAAAGAGAAAGCAAAACAAATTTATCAAAAAGTGATGGTAGCAAATCAACGAAATCTGATAGAATCTAATCACGATATCTCTGATGGAGGCTTGGCTGTTGCTCTTACAGAATCAGCATTTGGTGGTGGATTTGGTGCTAATATTTATCTTGGAGTAGACGATACTAATAATTTAAACTCAGATCTCTTTTCAGAATCACATTCCCGTTTTGTTACAAGCGTAAGACCAGAAAATCAAGCAGATTTTGAATCCATTTTTAAGGATGATGCGATTCTAATAGGAAAGGTAACATCAGATCAGAAATTGTTAGTGAAATATAATTCTGAGGAAGTGATAAATATTGAAGTTAACAAGCTGAGAAAGGCTTGGGAAGATGGGTTAGCATTATGAAAAAAGTTAAAGCACTAATTATTACAGGTTTTGGTATAAACTGCGAAGAAGAGATGGCAGCTGCTTACAAATTAGCTGGAGCTGAAGCAGAAATCTATCATCTGAATGATATTTTCAATGGGATTATTTCTATTCATGATTATCACATTTTAAATTTCCCTGGTGGATTCTCTTTCGGTGATGATCTTGGCTCTGGTAAAGTATTAGCCAATAAAATGAAATACAAAAAAATGGGGTCTGGTAAAACCATTTTAGAAGAGATAAGAACATTTTTAGATTCAGGTAAATTTATACTGGGTATATGTAATGGGTTCCAGTTTCTCGTTAAAATGGGATTACTTCCTAATACAAATGGAAACTTTAATCAGGAAGTTACCTTAACCAGGAACAATTCT
This sequence comes from Candidatus Tenebribacter mawsonii, assembly GCA_030765665.1. Taxonomy (GTDB): domain Bacteria; phylum Cloacimonadota; class Cloacimonadia; order Cloacimonadales; family TCS61; genus Tenebribacter; species Tenebribacter mawsonii. Next base: position 8,282 of record JAVCCD010000122.1, read on the forward strand.
GCTAAATATGAAGATCGCTGGGTTTATCTCAAAAAAAATCCAAAATGCCAAACTCCCTTTTTAAGGAATATAGATGTAATGCCATGTCCTGTGCGACATGGAGAAGGAAAACTCATCATCAAAGATGAAGCAATTGAAGCAGAAATTTTAAGCAATAATTTGAATGCTTTCAGTTATTGTGAAGCGGAAGGAAATGTAACTTCAGAATATCCTCAGAATCCTAATGGAGCAGAGTTGAATTGTGCTGCTCTTACCGATCCTACGGGGCATGTGTTAGGTATGATGCCGCATCCGGAAGCTTTCCTTAGTTTGTACAATCATCCCAATTGGGGACAAATAAAGCGACAAAATCCAAACATCTCAGAAGATGGTGAGGGATTAAAAATTTTTAAAAATATTGTAAAATATATTGAAACTTCATAAAGAGGAAATTATGAAAAAAATAATCTCAACAGCTAATGCACCTAAAGCAGTTGGACCATATTCTCAAGCCGTCTGGGCAAACGATCTGCTCTTCATTTCAGGGCAGATTCCAATTGATCCCGAAACAGGCGTTTTTGTTTCGGATGATGTAACAGAGCAGACTCAGCAGGTTTTTATGAATCTGAGAGCAATCCTGCAGGAAGCTGGACTTGACTTTGGAAACATTGTGAAAGCTACTGTCTACCTGGCAGATATGAATGATTTCGCTGTAATGAATGAAGTTTATAC
>JAVCCD010000195.1 GCA_030765665.1 Candidatus Tenebribacter mawsonii
GATGCCAACGGAAAATATTTTGTGAAGGAAGAACTTAAGATTCTACAAAACCAGGATAGTTGCTGGATGGATTATATGTGGCCTAAACCTGGTGCTGAAGAACCATCACTTAAAATATCTTATATTAAAAAAACTGAAGTAAAAGGCGAAATTTTCGTTATAGGAGCTGGATATTATCTGGATTAAGTAGTTTAAAATATCAGCATCTTATAAATTGCAAATTTTCTTTGGGGAGTAATTAACTTTCGACGTTTGTTATAATTCAAATAATTTTAGTACTCCGAATAATTTCAAACAAGTGATTAGAATTGCAATTGTAAGAACTACTTTAACAATTTTTTCTCCTCCGGTGATTGCAGCCTTTACACCAATATATGCTCCAATACTATTTCCACAAGCAAGTATTAATCCATGCATCCAGAATATTTTGCCGGAAATTGCAAATATTACAACAGAAAATATTGTATAGCAAAGTATGATGAATACTTTTACTGCATTTGCATGGATCAGATCATAATCTTCTACAATATTTAATGTAGTAAGAAAGATAAATCCAACGCCTGCCTGGATGAAACCACCATAAAATCCAACCATAAAAAAGATAATAAATTCTATCCATTTTGGTAAAGATCTTGATTTTCTTTTTTGCTTTGGATGAAGTAACATCAATAAAATGAAAATGAAGATAATTCCCAGTAGCTTATCAAAAAGTGCTGAATCAAGGCTAATTGCAAAAAAAGAACCGGCAATTGCTCCTAATATAGCTGCAATAGTTATATGAATAATTGGTTTAATTTTGAGTACATTATGCTTATGAAAGTTTTTTGTTGCGGTAGCATTCTGTAATAGTATTGCAACTCTGTTTGTAGCATTTGCAATTGGTGAAGGTAATCCTGCAAGAATTAGCACAGGCAATACAAGTGTAGAACCACCTCCGGCAAGTGTGTTAATGAATCCAGCAATTATTCCTACTACGAATATCAAAATGAAAATCATCTGTTTATCTCACAAATTAGTTTATTGAGAAATTAGCATATAATTACATATTCAAGATTTAACTTTCCGTGTTCCTTTCTTTATCCGGCCAGAATTTTGATAAGAAGATAAATAATAATGCTGCTATAGGCCCCATGATAAGCGCAAGAAGAATTCGATAAATGTAGAATTTAAGACCGAAGAAACCAATTTCAAAGGGAGCTCTTGCAGGTCCTATAATTGTTTGTCCAGTAAGAAATGCAACCAATATTGGGTTCTTAATCCCTTTCTTCTTTAAAACGATAACAATTGGATATATTGCATAAACCGGACCAGGTGTAAGGACGCCAAGAAGCGTAGCATAGAAAAGGTGAGATAGTTTGTTATCACGCAGATGCTTTTCTGCAAAATTTTCTGGAATTAAGAAGTGTATAGCTGTTGAAATCATCATTGCTATTGCAGTAAGATAAATTATCTTAATTATTATATCACTATTTGATATAATTAATTGTGAGAAATTGATATTAAATATCATCATTAATACTATTGAAATTCCAATAAGTAAGAATCCCATTTTTATATCAATGCCTGACTTTTTAAATTTTTGTATCACAGGAACTTACCCACAAAAACAGTTATAGCCCCAGCCAAATATGTAACTATAAGAGAAACTGTAAAACGTTTGAATGGAAAACGGTATCCAAAGAATCCTACTTCCACAAAAAAAGTAGAAGGTTCTATTAGTACATGACCAGAAATTAGAGCTATAATAACACCAAGGTTTACACCAAACTCTTGAAGCTTAATTAGTATTGGATAAATGATATAACGTGGCCCTGGTGAAATAAAACCAAGTAACTCAGCATAAAATATTTGCAAAGGCAAAGGGATGCTCTGTTTAAGTACATTCACAACTTCGATTTTCATTAAACTTCCAAGTGTGATTGCAAATAATAAGCCTGCACAAACCAAAAAAAGTGTTCTCCACAATTTTTTATTATAATACAAAATGATGTCTTTAGTCATTCAACTCTACTATTTTTTTATCTTAGATAGGTCGGTTAGATCTCGAGCAATAACTACCATTGCATCATCCGCATTGAAGTGATCAAATTTCCCATTTTTAGAGTTACCATTCAATAGTGGATTTAAAATTATTGTTGATTTGTTTTCAATTATTCTCCTTACACCGATAAGGATTACAGGATTTGTTTCACTACTGTTATTGCTGATAATTTCCGCAGCTTCCTGAAAAGATTTTCCAATAAAAATATCAGAATATTTATCTTTTCCGATTATATAAATTGAAGAAGAATTTTTTTCATAGATTAATAATTCATGAAAAATGTCTGAAAGGTTATGATAGAGAGCGCTTTGCAACATGATTCCGGTTCTATAAAATCCTGCTGAAACAATTTCATTAGCTCCTGCATCCAGAGCCATTTTTCTGTTCGTTCTATCCATCAACTCTGCAATAATGTGGGGAAGATGTTTATCTTTGAGATCTTTTGAGAGTTGTCTTATAGCCAGGCAACTTAATATGGTTTTTGGATCAGGCTCAACATCTTTTGAATCTGAAAGAATAATTACACTCTTAGCTTGGTGTATACGTGCTGATTTTAGTGTATCATAAGAAGTTGGTTTTCCTTTAATGAAATATACATTTGCATAACGCTTACTTTGCTCTCGTAATTCGCGTTCATTTACGTCACCGTCGGTTAGGATAATTATCTCTGTATCCGGTTCAGCAGTAGGGTGATGCAACTCTTCAATTACTTTTTCACCACGCTTGTTCCAGTTACAAATTGCGATATGTCTTTTAACGTTTTTTGGCATTTTTCCTACTCCTTCTTTCATAA
>JAVCCD010000301.1 GCA_030765665.1 Candidatus Tenebribacter mawsonii
CAAAACTTGTCACATCTTCAAGTTCACAATATTTAATTAGATCTTGTTGTAATAATTTTTGAAATACTCCCCTGCGAGAAGCCGCTTCTACACAGGCATTTTTAACAATAACTTTTATCTGACCACCTGAAAGATTATAATGCTCTGCAAGGGACACAAGATCAATATCTTCAACCCCCGGTATTGTTTTTGGAAGATGAAGATTCCATAATGTTTTTCTCTCTGGAGCTTGAGGCATTGGAAAATCAAGTTTAAGATTAAAGCGACGGCTAAATGCTTCATCCAGATTACTTTGCAAATTGGTTGTAGCGATCAGTATCCCCCTCAAATTCTCAAAAGCTTCAAGAAAGAGATTCTGCATTGAATTCATCATTTTATCAACAGATGAATTTGCATTACCACTTCTTTTTGTAAGGAACTGGTCAGCTTCATTCAACAACAACACAGGTGGATTACTAACTCTATGCACAATTCTTTCAAAAAGAGAGAAAATACGACGAACATTCTTTTCACTATCTCCCACCCATTTAGATTGTATACGACTTATGTCGGTAATCAGTAGTTTTTTACCAAGAGCCTGAGCAATTGCACCCGCAGCAAATGTTTTACCTGTTCCTGGTGCTCCGTAAAACAACATCAGCATTCCAGGCTCCACTTTTTTGTTAATTTTTTTTGTTAATTCCATTCCCTTATCATAAAGTCCCCAATTAGATAAAGTATTATCTACATCTGAATTATATTGATTTAGAGAGAAGTTAATTGTCTTTTTCATTTCTTCAGGTAGTATCAGATCTTCAAAATTCTGAGTTGGCTCAACAAGAGTGAAAATATCATCATTTTTCAATAGCTGATCCAATCTTTCATTATCGTTGATAGGTGTCCTCATGATAACACGTCTGGTAATATCTGGTGCTGGTCTGACGTTTGTACCACTTGATAAGAAAAATACTCCTTCTGATATTTCAATGAGACCTTTTTTAACTAGCTTAGAGTCTTCTGACACATACTTTTTATTATTATACATCTCATGAACGTCTGCACTAATGAGTTTAACTAGTTCATCTGTATCACAACTATTATCTTCCAATTCTTCACTGATGAGGTGGACTAAAATAATTACTTCATTATCATCAAGACCATATTCTTCTTTTAAATCTATAAGAGGAAAAATCTCATTAGTGGCTTTCATTCTTGAAGTTATACGATTATTCCACTCTATTATTTCCATATATTCACTTGCTTCCATATTATCAAGTCTTGAGTTTCGTCTTCTATTTGAGAAAGTGTTAGTACTAAAATCATAAACCTTCTTTACATAAGAGAACCAGTCATCCAAAAATTCTTTATTACTTGTAAATGGTTTTTTATTGTTTATTGAGATATCTTCTTTTTTGCCTAATGCTACATTAATAAAATTACGGTGGAACTCAACATCACTTTCTATTAAGTTTGATATGCTAAATTTAAAAATTGATTTATCGTCTTGCGACTCATGTTTTTTTATAAATATCTCTTTCTTTGAAGTGTAGAAAACATTCTTTTTTAATAGTGAAATTATACTCTCAAGCTTTTTAATTTGAGTTGCAGGATTTTTGTAAAGTTTTTCCAATTCAGTTAATGGGTCTATCCCAAAGTGCCTATTAACTAAATAATCATACCAGGCAATAGCTATGATCATAACTTCCTCATGGTTTAATTTGTAACTCTTCACATCCTCGATTTCCCTAAACATGCTAGTTAATTTAACAAACTCATCTGATCTGAACTTGAGTGTTTTGGATTTACTTTCAGAGATTTCATGAATTTTCGTACCAAGATCTAATAAAATTTTATATGGCAATTGTTTCATAGTCTTCCTCCTTTTTCAAATTGCAAATTCATCATATAATTACGAATGGTCAGAATAGGTCAAAGGGGTCTAACTTTTTTTAATTAAGCGAAAAGTTAGCACTAGTGATTCTGATTATTTTTTTGCGGGGGATGTTGACTGATTGATCTTTTTTAAGTTTTAATGTATGGAAAATATTGTGATGATCTTGTTTAAATTCTGGTAATGAATTTAAGATGCTATTTAGTTGTGGATATCTATTAAGAAGATAAATTTGATTATCTTTGTCTCGTCCCCAATAATGAGTTTTTGTACCATTTCTTTGCTTAATAATACTAATAATCTTTATCTCCATTAGACCTCCATTGGCTAATATATTTTGTAGTATATAGGGATTTCAAAAAAATGTAAGATAAATATTTTTTATTACTTAGAAGCCGATAGACCTTCTTCTTACAAAACAAGAATCAGATTCAATCTCACAGTATTTAACTAAATCTTTCTGCATTATCGCTTTTTGGATACCTTCACGTGAAGCAGCTTCTATACATGCATTACGAACAATTACCTTTATCTGTCCGCCAGATAACACGTACTTATCAGCAATTGAATTTAGACAAATGAATTGTGAGCCTGGTATACTGACTGGAAGATGAAGTTTCCATAATTTCACCCGTTCTTCAGATTCTGGTAATGGAAATTCCAACTTCAAATGAAATCTTCGGCTGAAGGCTTCATCAAGATTATTACGCAAATTTGTAGTAGCTATTAAAACACCCCGAAAGTTTTCGAATGCTTCCAGAAAAATATTCTGAAGAGAATTATACATTTTATCAACTGAGGAATTAGTGTTGGAAAGTCTTTTAGTAAGGAATTGGTCAGCTTCGTTAAGAAGAAGTACTGGTGGGTTCTTTACTCTTCTGACTATCCGTTCAAATACAGTAAACATACGTCTTACGTTCTTCTCACTATCTCCAACCCATTTTGATTGGATTCTACTCACATCGGTAATGAGAAGCTTCTTCCCCATTGCCTGGGCAACTGCTCCTGCGGCAAAGGTTTTTCCAGTTCCAGGTAATCCATAGAATAAAGATAACATTCCTGGTTCCAGATCTTTATTTGAATTTTCTACAGAATAAATACCTTCATCATAGAGCTTCCATTTTCTTAATGTTCTATCGATATTTTTACTATATTGGTTTAATGAAAATGTTATCGTTTTTTTCATTTCAGTGGGAAGAATTAGTTCTTCGAATGTCTGTGTAGGTTCAACAAGTGTAAAAATGTTATTACCTTTTATTATTTGCATTATCTTTTCTTCATCAGTAATTGGAGATTTTGTAATAATTCGTCTTGTAATATCAGGTGAGACCCTAATATCATTCCCTCTTGAAAGAAATGTGAGAGACTCTGAAATTTCAATCAAACCATTCTTAACAAGTTTAGAATCAATTGAAATATATCTTTTATTATTATACATCTCATGAATGTCAGAGCTTATTAGCTGAATTACTGATTCACTACTACATCTACCTCCTTCTAATTCATATTTCATAAGATATATGATGATTGTCTCTTCTTTCTCATCAAGTAGGTACTCATCGACTAAGTCTTTCAGTGGCAAAACGATTTCAGTTCGTTCAAGTCTTCTTTCGATTCGTGCTTTCCATTCAACTATCTCTAAATAATTTATGGCAACAATATCGTCATACTTTGTAACTCTTTGAGTAGATTGAAAGTTTCTTCTACTGAATTTATCTAATTTATTTAAATACGAGAACCAGTCATCAATAAAATCTTTGTTTGTAGAATATGATTTATTGTTTAGGGTACTGATTTCTTCATTCTCTCCAAGTATCTGACGAATTAAATTATTACTTAATTGTATATGACTATTTAAGAGTTCATGTTTGCTATAAATAATATTAGGGTTACTATGATTTGAATCTTGCTGCCCATAAGGTACCCTTTTTTTTACTGTAAAAAAAACGTCCTTTTTCAAAAGTTTGATAATTATTGGAAAATTAAAAATACGTTCTGAATAAGAATTATAAAAAACTTTCAAAATAGTCAGTATATCCATTTTTCTTCTACGATGAGACACATAACTATTCCACATAAATGCGATTAATAAAATATCCTTTTTGCTTAAATTGTAAATATGAAATTCAGAAAAATCCTGAAACTGGGTAATAAGTTTTTTTAATTTCTTATCACTTAATTTTTCTGATAGTTTTTTATTGGATAATGAATTAGATAGTAAAGCTGAATTTATATCAAATAACATTTTATACGGTTTTTTATTCATAATATTATTCTCCGTCTATCTTGTATTAAGATTTAACTGGAGTCTAATATCCATGATCCTTTTTATCTCTAGCAATTGCTTTCGATAAATTTTATTATAATCTCTGTTCAATTCTTTCCATGTTTTCGTAAATCTATTTCTATACTCTGGTGCCTTCATAATATTGTCGTAAGTTACCTGAATATCTTCTTGAAATCTTGAATTGTTTTTTGCACCAGCTTTAATTAACAGGAATAATTTATAAGCACCTGTACACATATAATCAAAAGTATAATCTAAAATCGAAAAACCATCTAAATCAACAACATTTAGATCTGCTCCCTCATCTATTAGCAATTTTACAATGAAAGGATCTGAAGTGTGTGTTAGTGCTGATCTACCATATTGATCAATTGCGTTAACATCAGCTCCATACTCTA
>JAVCCD010000201.1 GCA_030765665.1 Candidatus Tenebribacter mawsonii
CCTATTGTTATCAAAAGAGTTAGAATATAAATAATTCTGTTATGCACTATTCTGTTACCGAATATCTTCTTTTAAATGCATTGCTCAAAGTGAGTGAACTTGTATATTCTATATCTCCACCAAAAGGAAGACCTGTTGAAAGTCTGGTAATTTTAACATTTTTATCTTCAAATTGCGCTGCTAAAAAATTTATAGTGCTTTCACCTTCTGCAGATGGATTTAATGCTAAAATTATTTCGTTAATCTCTCCCGAATTTATGATTTTTTCCAATTTTGGAAAACTTATCTCATCCGGTCCTATCCCATCCAGTGGGGAAAGTAGTTCATTCAAAACAAAATATTTACCTCTAAACTCATGAAGATCTTCGATCAGATATGCGTCTTGCGTGTTTTCTACAACACAAATGACATTAGATAATCTAGTAACATCGCTGCAAAATTTACATGGTTCCGTTTCTGATAACATATTACAGCTAGAGCAATTTTTATAACTCTGCACAGCATCTTTTATAGAATCAGCTAGATTCATTGCATCGGTTTTTTCTTTGCTAATGAGATGAATTGCTAGTCGTTGTGCTGTTTTAGATCCAATGCCAGGAAGTTTTTTCAAGTTAACTACAAGATCTTCTAGTAAACCATTAAACATGATATTTTACCCTTTTGCAAATATTATTTTATGTTTATCTAAAACATTCCTGGAATTTTCATTCCACCAGTTAGCTTGCCCATTTCTTCTTCACTAGATTTAGCAATTTTGTCATGAGCTTCATTAACAGCTGCAATTATAAGATCTTCTAACATTTCAATATCATCAGGATCTACGACTTCCTTATCAATATTCAAAGAGATGAGTTGGTTTTTACCATTCATTTGTACTTTGATCATTCCACCACCAGAAGTTCCTTCAACAATTTTATTTGCAAGTTCCTCTTGAGTTTTCATCATCTCATCCTGCATTTTTTTGGCTTGCTTCATCAAATCTTGCATTCCTTTTTTTCCACCAGGAAACATATCGAATCCTCCATATTATATTTTTTATAATTTCTGCAAAATTGCGATTGTCATTGCGAGGAGTGTAGCTACGTGGCAATCATTTCTTTCTCTTCTTTCAAGATTAGAGATTGCTTCGTTTGTAACAGCATGAAGAAATCTCGCAAAGACATGTTAAAGCAAGCTCTCTCTTAAAACACTCTATTTTGCAGAACTCTTCTCAATAAATTTTTTACTACTATTAAAGTCAAATTATTATTCATCAATATCTAGTTCTAAAGCGATTTGATATATTCTATTTTTAAATTCACCTGTCTCATCTGATACAAGTTTTACTGCTGTTTTTTTAGTTTCACCATTCTTAATTAATTTTATTAGTTTATCTTTTAATTCTTCGTTACTTATATCTTTCTTTTTTGCTCCTTCTACAATTACTACAAATTCACCTTTTAATACAATTTGTTCAGGTTGATCAATGATGCTTTTCAAAGTTGTACGATTAAATGTTTCATAAATCTTGGAGATTTCACGAACGACAGTTATTTTGCGATCTCCCAAATGATTATATAACTTTTGGAAGAATTTATGCAATTTATGAGGTGCTTCATAAAAAATAAGAGTATTTTCATTTTCCTTAATATTATCTAATAATATTTCTCGTGTTTTGTTTTTTTCAGGTAAGAAGCCAATAAATTGGAATCTTTCACAATTTAAACCTGATGCAACCAATGCAGGGATGAAAGCAGTTGCACCTGGGAGTACTTCTACTTGAAATCCAGAATTGATCGCTTCGCTAATAATGATACTTGAAGGATCAGAAATTCCAGGTGTTCCTGCGTCTGAGATTATTGCAATATCGTCACCATTTTGTAATTTATAAATTAATTGATCTACACGTTTGCGCTCATTAAATTTATGATAACTTATCATTTGGTTTTCAATATTATAATGGTTCAGAAGTTTCTTAGAAGTCCTTGTATCTTCTGCTCCAATTAGTGACACATGTTTTAAAACATCGACTGCTCTAAATGTCATATCCGCCAAGTTTCCAATTGGAGTAGGAACAATGTATAAAATCCCAGTTTTTTTCATTCACTCTTACCCGATATTATAAAGAAAGGAAGCCCCAAACTTTCAGGGGCTTCCAATTTATAATAAGTAACAATTTACTAATTTACATCGTCCATTCTGCAAAAGTATCAGGTGTACTTGGAACAACTATCTCACCGGATATAACTTTAGCTTTAAGTTCTTCAACTTCTTCTAAGATATCAGCAGGAACAAGTTTGTAAGATGTAGGTGCGATACCAACTCCACCTTCTTTTAAGCCGTAAACAACAGTTGTTCCGCCTGGGAATTCACCTTTAACTAATAGGGCAGCAACATTGAAAATTGCATTATCTACTCTTTTCATTGCTGAAGTAATAACATGCTCAGGAGCTAGAGAATTTTGGTCTCTATCAACACCAATCGCAAATTTATCTTGTTCTTTCGCTGCTTCAATAACACCATCACCTACACCACCTGCAGCATGATAAACTATATCAGCACCATTTTCATACATCTGATTTGCAATTGCTTTTCCTTTGGCTGCATCTGTAAAAGAATCTGCATACTGAGCTAATACTTCTGCATCAGGATTTGCCAATTTCACACCAGCTTTGAAACCATATTCGAATTTCTCGATCAATGGGAACTTCATTCCACCAACAAAACCAACTTTATTAGTTGTAGTCATTTTACCAGCAATATAACCAACCAAGAATGATGGTTCCTGCTCTTTAAAAACAACACCAACAACATTTGCTGGAGTTTCTTCACCATAAGCATAATCGATAATAGCATATTTTTGATCTGGATTTCCTAAAGCTTTTTCTTTGATTGTATCACCCATCTTGAAACCGATACCCCAAATTAGATTATTTCCTGCATCAAGAAGAGTTTCCATATGTGGAGCATAATCTGCATCTTGAGTTGATTCAAGGTAACTGACTGAAAGAGCGAATTCTTTCTCAGCTCTTTTTAAACCTTCCCAGGCTGATTGATTGAATGATTGATCATTAATTCCACCAACATCGGTTACCATTGCAATCTTAATACCTGACTCTTTTTTTACCTGTCCACAACTAAAGATGGACATTACGAATAGCACAAGAACAAAAAACGTAATAATTCGTTTAAACATTTGCATCTCCTTTCCTATTTTTTTTAAGCTACTTACAAGTAGCATTTTTTCCTTTTACAAAAGACGTTAAATCTGTTTTTAATGTCAAGTTATAAACATTAATATTTACTTTCCTTCTCATATGGGATACCATCAGCTGATGGTGCTGCAGATTTTCCTACAAAACCAATGAGTACAACTATTGTAATGACATACGGTAACATACTAATCAATTGAGAAGATATCTCAAAATCAAATTGACCTAAAAATACAGCTAATCCTTGTGCTCCACCAAAGAGCAGGCATGCTAGTAATGCCCCTTGTGGCTTCCATTTACCAAATATCATTGCAGCAAGTGCAATAAAACCATGACCGGAAATTAATGTTGGTCTGAAATTTGAAACAATTGCTAAACTCATAGCAGCCCCACCAAATCCCGCAAATACACCTGACATAATCACAGCAAAATAACGGATTCGCATTACATTTATCCCTAAAGTGTCAGCCGCTGTGGGATGCTCTCCTACAGATCTTAACCTTAAACCATATTTTGTTTTATACATAAAGAACCAGATTAATAATACCATAAAGAAAGCTAAATATACTGTAGCATATTGGTTATCAAAAATAATATTCAAAAATGAGCCATCAGGAAAAACTCCATTTAACGGTCTGGGCATTTTATTATCAAGTGGAATAGATTTTGTCATTGTAGCTCCTTCAAAGAACATGCGACTGAGGAAGAGGGCTATTCCTGCACCCAAAAAATTGATTGCAATTCCTGAAACTACTTGATTTGCACCAAATGTAACACATGCAAAGGCATGTAGAAGTCCAAATAAACCACCAGCTATACCTGCACCAATAAAGGCAATCCACGGATTTCCTACATAATACCCTATAGCTGCACCAATAAAGGCACCAATAACCATCATCCCTTCCAACCCAATATTGATAACACCGGAATTTTCTGATAATACTCCACCAAGAGATGTGTAGATCAGGGGTGTTGAATACATCAATGTTGTTCCAAGAATCAAGGCAAGATTATTCAAAATTGTTTCTATCATTTTATACCCCCTTTTTTATTTTTTCTTGTTAAAATTACTTTTATTAGTTTTGGAATTGCAATGAAGAAAACAATTGAACCGATTACAATATTGATAACTTCAGAAGGTGCCTGCATAAATGGTTGAATCTTAGCCCCTCCATACTTTAGAGCACCAAATAATAGTCCAGCTAGAATGCATCCCAAAGCGCTACTATTGGCTATCAAAGCAACAGCTATTCCATCAAATCCATAACCCTCCATTGCAGCTATTAACGTTACCTTATGAGAAACTCCAACAACTTGCAATGCACCAGCAAGTCCGGCTAACCCACCTGCAATGAACATTGATATAATCATATTTTTATTTACATTGATTCCACCATATTCTGCTGCAAATTTATTAAATCCAACAGCACGTAATCTATAGCCAAGTGCTGTTTTATTTAGAATGAACCAAACGAGAACAGCCATCAATACAGCAATTAAAAAACCCCAATTCATTGGTGTTCTTAACAGATCTTTCCAGAATGGATGCTGTAATAACCATTCTCGACCAGCCTCTGATTGCTTCCATGTTTTAAGTATCATCATATTAGCTGTAGGCTGGATAGAATGGGATGTTTCTCCACCAGGTTTTTGAAATCCTTTGGTATAGATTAGGAAATTTTGGAAATATAAAGCTATCCAATTGAGCATAATAGTTGATATTACCTCATGCACACCAAATTTAGCTTTGAAATATCCTGCAAGACCACCCCAAATACCAGCAGCTAAAACTGCTGAGATAATAACGACAGGAATATGTATCAACAAGGGCAAATGCAGAAAATATCCAGCTGCAGTAGCAACAACTGCTCCGATAATATATTGTCCTTCTGCACCTATATTGAATAAACCTGTCTTAAAAGCAAATGCTATGGAAAGTCCTGTTAGGATAAGAGGTGTAGCACGAACTATGGTGTAAGAGATATAACTCGGTTTAGAGAATATTCCACGCAATATTATTCCATATGCTTGAAATGGATTAAAACCTGCAGCTGCAAGAAAAATTGCACCAACAACAAGTCCAAGAAATATTGAGATCAATGTAAAACCGATTGTTTTTTCTGTAGCAAAAATGTATAATTTTTTTCTTAATTCTTTTAATGTAAGTTTCATTCGTTGCCTCCGCCTGCCATCATCAATCCCAGTTTTTCAACTTCGGCATCTTTTGCATCTACAATACCCACAATTTTCCCCTCATAAATCACAGCGATCCTATCCGAGACATTCATGATCTCATCTAATTCAAAAGAGATAAGGAAAACTGCTTTATTATTATCACGTTGTTCAATTAATGATTTATGAACAAATTCGATTGCGCCAACATCGAGACCTCTTGTTGGCTGGGCAGCAATAAGTAAGTCAGGATCATTTGAAACTTCTCTGGCAATTATAACCTTCTGCTGATTCCCACCTGAAAGGTTTCTTGCCATTTTCGTTTCTTCTTTGGGACGAACATCAAATTTATCGATCAACTCCTTTGCGTATACTTTAATGTTATCATATTGCAGAACACCTCTTTTAGCAAATGGATTTTTATAATAATTTTCTAAGATTGTATTTTCTGATATGTCGAAATCTAAAACAAGACCTCTTTTCTGTCGATCTTCCGGTATATGTGAGATCTTCTTACTAATTACCTGGAACGGTGTGCTATTTGTAATATCCTCTCCATTTATCTTTATCTTACCGGATTCAACTTTTCTGAGACCAGTTATTGCTTCTAATAATTCAGTTTGTCCATTTCCATCAATACCAGCCAAACCGAGTATTTCTCCCTTTTTAACTGAAAGGTTGAGTTTATCTACAGCAATTATGTCTCTGTTATCTTTTACAACAAGACCTTCTATAGAGAAAATCTCATCGCCTGCTTCTTTTTCTTCTTTAGCAACACTAAAGCTAACCTCTCTTCCCACCATCTTCGACGCTAATCCTTCTTCATCAGTTTCTGAAACAACTACTGTATCAATATGTTTTCCGCGTCTTATGATCAGGCAAAAATCTGCAGCTTCTATTATTTCTTTGAGTTTGTGACTGATAAGTATTATTGATTTCCCTTCTTTAGTAAGATTTTTAATTATTTGAATAAGCTCAACTATCTCTTGTGGTGTAAGAACTGCTGTCGGCTCATCTAGGATCAATATTTCTGCACCACGATACAAAGCTTTAAGAATTTCTACTCTTTGCTGCATTCCTACAGAAATGTCCTCGATTTTAGCGTTAGGATCCACATAAAGCCCGTAACGATCTGAAATCTCTTTAACATCTTTGAGTGCTTTTTTCATATTAAGTACACTCATCTTAGAAGTTGGTTCTCTACCTAAAATAATATTTTGTGCTACTGTAAATGGTTTGACAAGCATGAAGTGTTGGTGTACCATTCCTATCCCATGCTCAATGGCCACGTTAGGATTTGTGATATCTACCTTTTTACCATTTATCAATATTTCACCAGAAGTCGGGCTATATAGACCATACAAAATATTCATTAAAGTAGATTTTCCGGCTCCGTTTTCACCAAGAAGGGCATGAACTTTTCCTTTAAATACATCTAGATTTACAGAATCATTCGCTACGAAATCACCAAATTTTTTAGTGATATTTTTCATTTCAACCACTTTTCCGAGCGATTGTGTTACTTCTTCATATCCCATATTACACTCTCTTTTATTAATAGATTATTTTTTGTTTTAATTAAGTGAAGTGTCAAGATTTATATAATTTGAATAGTATTTTAAATAAATCATAACATAGCTTTTCATGTTAGAAGTTAACAACAAGTCCAAAATTTAAACTGAATAAAATTAATTGTTGGAGATATAATAAAAACAGGGAGCAAAAGCTCCCTGTTAGTGTCTCTACCAACTCTAAATTGGATTTATGCTTCTTTATATTGTTTCAGAATTCCTAAAACTTTATTAATATCTGATTCTGTATGATCTGCATTAACCTGGAATCTGATTTCTTCATCTCCTTTTGGAACAACTGGGAAGTTCAAACCTGTTCCCAAAACTCCATTTTCCGTTAAATACTTGACCAATTTTGTAGTTTCAGCTGTATCACGAACCATTAATGGAACAACTGGATGAGGACCTTCAATTGTTTCAAATCCTAAGGAAGTTAAACCATCTTCAAATTTCTTGGTCATTGCAGCAAGATGAGCTAATCTCTTAACTCCCCAATCGCTTTCTACCATATCTAAAACTTTTAAAGTTGCAGCAGCTTCAGAACAAGTGATAGGATTGGAATAGATATACATAGGAGCAGTTTCACGTAGATAATCTAATACTGTTTTTGAGGCAACAACATATCCGCCATTTACACCAAAAGCTTTCCCTAAAGTACCAATTAGTATATCTACTTTTGCACCTGTGTATTCCTCAGTTCCCCTTCCAGTTTCACCAAAAGCACCAACACCATGAGAATCGTCAGCGATAGTGATAACACCCTCTTCAAATTTATCATTGAATTTAGCACAGGTCTCGGTAAGTTCTTTCAGTGGAGCAAAATCTCCACGCATACTGAAGATACCATCAGTAATAACGATACAACGTTTGCCTTTACCTACAGCTTCGTTCATCTTAGCTTCAAGATCTTTCATATCATTATGTTTGTAAATTAGCTTTCCAGCAGGACGAGTAAGTCGCATTGCCTGGATGATACAGTTATGATTCAATTCATCAGATACAACTACTGTTTCTTTTGTTGTAAGAGGATAAATTACACCTAAGCTAGTAACATATGCTGAGCTAAAGATCATACCAGCTTCACGTCCATGAAATTTTGCGAGCTTCTCTTCCAACTCTATATGAGGTGTATGAGTACCACTGATAAAACGAACAGCTCCTGGTCCAACACCAAATTTCTGAGCCGCTTCTTCTTCTGCTTGAATAACTTCCGGATTCATAGACATTCCAAGATAGGAATTTGCATTCATTTTAATGAATTCCTGCTCTTTATAACCAACTAATTTGTAACGTGGTCCAAATTCACCCTTTGCTTCCAATACTTCACAAATAACTAGTTCTGCACCTTTATCTCTTCCAGTAGTTCGCAGATCTTCCAGATTCTTATTGAGTGCAGCATTTAATCTTTCAAGTGCCATACTTATCTCCCATGCTTTATTTTATTTTATTTTTCAATTACTACTACTGCTGTTGCGTAATCCTTTAAATGTGCAATCGAAACATGACTGAACTTTAAATTACGCTCGCTAAATATATCTTTTGTACTACCATAAAGAACTATTTCAGGTTTTCCTAATTTATCGTTCACCGTCTCGATCTCATTAAACTTTACACCATTGCTAAAACCAGTTCCCATAGCTTTCATGAATGCTTCTTTCGCTGCAAATCTGCCAGCAAAATTCTGAGCTCCATTTTTAAATTTTCGGCAATAATCAATTTCAGCTTGAGTGAAAATTTTTTTTACGAATTTATCAGCTTTCTTCGTAATTTTTTCTACTCTGTGAACTTCAATTATATCAATGCCAATCCCAAAAATCATTATTTAAGTTTTTTACCTAAAACTTCCAGCATATCTTCAGTCATTTTGGCCAGATCGTATTCGTAATGCCATCCCCATTCCTCAGCTGCGGCTGAGTCGTCCATATTGTTCGGCCAGCTTGCGGCAATTGCTTGACGGACAGGATCGATATCATAATCCATTTTGAATTCAGGAATATGGTTACGAATTGAATCAGCCAGCATTTCTGGATCGAAACTCATTGTGGAAATATTGAAAGCATTTCTATGAACAAGTTTTGCAGGATCTGCTTCCATCAGGTCAACAGCTGCTGTTAAGGCATCCGGCATATACATCATATCTAAAAAAGTTCCAGCTTCCAAAAAACAAGTGTAAGCTTTCTTTTTGATTGCTTCATAATAAATATCAACTGCGTAATCTGTAGTTCCACCACCAGGTAAAGTTTCGTTAGAAATAATTCCTGGATAACGAACACCACGTGTATCTACACCAAATCTTTTGAAGTAATAATCGCACAATAATTCACCAGCAACTTTAGTTACACCGTACATTGTGTTTGGTCTTTGGATAGTATCTTGAGGGGTATCATCTGCAGGAGTTGAAGGACCAAAAGCACCAATTGAACTTGGTGTGAATACTGCACAGTCTCTTTCTCGAGCTACTTCTAAAACATTGTAAAGACCATTAATATTTACATCCCAGGCAAGATTTGGCTTAGCTTCAGCCACACCAGAAAGAATAGCAGCCAAATGATATATTGTATCAATGTCATATTTTCTAACTACATCTGCAACTTGTTGAGCATCAGTACAATTTACGATCTCGAAAGGGCCTGATTCTAATAATTTGCCTGTTGGTTTGGTTCTATTACCACCAGCAACAACATTATCATTACCATAAAGTTTTCTTAACAACATTGTTAATTCTGACCCGATTTGACCTACTGAACCTGTAACTAAGATTTTTTTCATAATATCTCCAAGTATTTTTTGGAAAAAATGTTTTTAAGCTTTATTTTGTCAATTAGAAATTATCTGATTAGTATATTTTTTGTAAAAATATTTATTCTAAAGCCTTAACATCTTATTCGATAGCATTTTAACTCAAAAATTTTGGACTATGTTTTTGGCATTAAAGAATAAAAATATAAATAAAATCTGAAGTTAAACAATAGGTCTATATTTGTTATAAATGGATTCTAATAGTGTAATGGCTGAATCAAATTTAATGCTTAAACTTACCTTAAAATATTTTCTGCTTGACCCGATATCATATAATCCCCAACATCTTCAAATGATAAAAAGATTACAAGCTCTGTTTCATCCTGAGCAATATCAGGGTTTTGGGAAATCTCGACGATATTTTGAGGGCTGGTATTATAAAGTTGTGAATGCTGCCGAAGATAAAGCATTTGCGTTTATTCCAGGTATAGCGATGGATAAAAAGGGAAAGCAACACTCATTTATCCAAGTATTAAATGGAAAAAAACTTACTTCAGAATATTTCAAATTCGATTTTGGTAAGTTCCAATCTGAAACTGGTAATTTTAAAATCAAACTTGCTGACAATACCTTTTCTTCAAATTATATCAAGTTGGATCTACCTTCTGTGAAAGGACAATTGAACTTTTCTCGGCAAGTACCATGGCCAAAAAAATGGTACTCTCCAGGCATTATGGGTCCCTTTTCTTTTGTACCATTTATGGAATGTTATCATGGTATACTCAGTATGGACCATAACATTTCCGGGAAGTTGACTTTTCAGGATGAATCGATCGATTTTACTGGTGGCAGAGGATATATTGAGAAGGATTGGGGACATTCGTTTCCCAGTGGCTATATCTGGATGCAGACAAATCATTTTAGTAAGCAGGGGATTTCTTTAAAGGCTTCGGTAGCAAAGATTCCCTGGCTGGGAAATTCCTTTGTAGGATTTATTGCTGGTTTATGGGTACATGATCGTTTGTTCAGTTTCACAACTTATAATTCTACCAGATTAATAAAATCTTTTGCCGATCTGGATAAGGTTGAATTAGTTCTGGAAAATAGTAAATATCGATTAGAAATATTAGCTCATCGAGATGCCACTACTCAGCTAGCATCACCAATTTCCGGATTTATGCAAGGACGGATTGAGGAAAGTATGACATCTAAAGTTGAAGTAGTGTTATCAGATCTTAAAAACAACAAGATATTGCTGCAAGATACTGGACGAAATGCCGGACTTGAAATAGCTGGAAATGTGGAAGAAGTATTTGTTTGATTTTTTTAACTTACCTGTAACTTAAAATTTTCCAAGTAATTACCTCATGCAAATTTTAATTAATCTAAATATATGTTGAATCTATGGTTAAAGTGAACTCTGTCGAACAATAAAATATCCGTTATTCAAAATTTTACTTGTATAATAAACCTGCCTAAAATTTATGGTCACAATAATTAGTAATTCAATTTATTGATTTTATAAATATTTATTTTTCAGTTTGTTAAACTTCAAAACGAAAAATTCTTAATTAGGAAAAAGAGGTAATATTATGGATATTAAAAAATTTAGAAATATTGGAATCAGTGCTCACATAGATTCCGGTAAAACAACATTAGCAGAGCGAATATTATATTATTGTAATAAAATATATCGAATTGGTGAAGTGCGTGGAAAGGATGGTGTAGGTGCCACAATGGATTCAATGGAATTGGAAAAAGAACGTGGGATCACAATCGCCTCTGCAGCTACAAATGTGAGATGGGATGGACATAATTTAAATGTGATCGATACACCCGGACATGTTGATTTTACGATTGAAGTTGAGAATGCTCTGCGGGTATTGGATGGTGCTATTTTGGTTCTTTGTGCCGTTAGCGGTGTACAATCGCAATCTATAACAGTAGATAGGCAACTTAAACGATACGGTGTTCCCCACATTGCTTTCATTAATAAGTTGGATAGAGTGGGAGCTGATCCAGAAAAAGTGAAAGATCAACTTTGCGAAAAGCTTGATCATAATGCTGTTTTGATGCAAATTCCGATCGGCTTGGAAGACAAATTTGAAGGTATTATTGATCTAATTTCCAGAAAAGCAAGATACTTTACTGGTCCCAAGGGTGAGCAAGTATTAGAAAAAGAGATCCCTACAGAATATTTAGAAAAAACTGAAGAAATGCGCGAAACAATGATCGATGCTGTTTCAATGTTCAGTGATGAACTGGCAGAAGCGTTTTTGGAAGGAAATGAAACAGAAGAGATGATTATCGAAGGTGTACGAAAGGCTACTATTGCCATGGAAATGACTCCTGTTTTTGTTGGTTCTGCCTTCAAAAATAAGGGTGTTCAATTGCTTTTGGATGCTGTTGTTCGTTACCTACCGGATCCAACATCAGGTATTAATATTGCGCATGATAAAGATGATAATAGAAGAGACATAAAACTTGTTTCGGATCCTGATCTACCAGCAGTTGGTTTAGCATTCAAATTGGAGAACCAGCAATATGGACAACTCACATATTTGCGTATATATCAGGGAACCATTTCCAAGGGTTCTGATCTGACGAATGCCCGAACTGGAAAGAAGATAAAAGTAGGCCGATTAGTAAAAATGCATGCCGATAATATGGAAGACATAACAAGCGCAAAAGCTGGTGATATTATTGCTCTATTTGGTGTTGATTGTGCCTTAGGAGACACATTCAATGGTGCTGGAATAAATTATACAATGCGAGAATCATTCGTCCCTAAACCGATAATTTCGCTTGCTTTAGAAGTTCCTGATAGTAATGATCTTGATAAACTTTCTAAAGCTTTATCACGATTCACTAAAGAAGACCCTACATTTAAGGCTAATGTTGACATAGAGACTAACGAGACTATTGTACATGGTATGGGTGAATTACACCTGAATGTTTATATTGAGCGGATCAGACGTGAATATGATGTTAAGTTGGAAGTTCGTGCTCCACAAGTTTCATATCGAGAAACTCTTACAAAAGCAATTGAATTTGATTATATTCATAAGAAGCAATCTGGTGGTCGTGGTCAATTTGCTCGTATTAAGGGTGTTTTAACACATTCTGGCAAAGATGATAACTGCTTTAAAGATAAAATTCGTGGGGGGAATATTCCCAGCCAATTTATTCCTGGGTGTGAGAAAGGGTTTAACTATGCGTTACAAAAAGGTGCTCTGGCTGGATTTCCTGTGGTGGGTGTAAAAATGACTTTGGATGATGGTGCTTTCCACGCTGTGGATTCATCACAACTTGCTTTTGAAATTGCAACCAGATCAGCTTTTAGAGAAAATTATAAGAAAGCAAAACCAATTATACTAGAACCTGTGATGAAAGTATCAGTAGAGACACCTTCAGAATTTCGTGGGAACATAATGGCAATTATTAACCAGAATAGAGGAATCGTTTTGGATACAGTTATAGATAATCAATTTACGCGTATTGATTCAGAAATGCCCCTCTCAGAAACATTTGGACTTGCAACACAATTCAGATCAGTGACTCAAGGTAAAGCAGATTTTACGATGGAATTTAGTGAATATAAAGCGGTACCGAAAAGTATCGAAGAAGAGATTTTGAAGAAAAGAGAGAAATAGCAATTAGCTCTTAGCTTGTTAGTAATCAGAGAAAAACCTTGCTGATTTTATGAACATCTGGTTTACAGGTTACCATGAAAATTATAAGAATTAGCCACAGTTATCTTTGCACTACCTAAATAATAATAATTTACGAGGTTATTATGTCAATATTTATTTTGCACTAACTTATTATACTGAAAAGAGTTAGGTTATGTCGGAAAGATTAGTTAGATGACTGAAAACGAAGTGGGAAATGTTAGTATATAATCAGTTTTGTTTTGGAAATATTGTTCATCAAAGAATTGAACTATACCAGAATCTTGACTTTGAGGAAATGCGCTTGATACTAGTAAACCAAACATCAAAATAATAGAAATTTTCATTTTCATAATAACTTATTTTTTTACCACCCACTCACAAGTAAGTTTACTGCTGCATCTAAACCACAATTTTGATAATCATTGTAAGCTTTGGCTGCTCTTAGCCGGATTTTAAAACTGTTTTCCAAATTTATCCAACCTTCAATGGCAGCTTCCAAAGTGTAAGCTTCAGGGGCCATCAATCCACTAGTCCATAAAAGTGGATAAGCACCTGTTTGTGATAGATGACTGTTGAAGTACAATTTGCTGATACAGGACAGAATAATACTCTCCCGCAACAGAGAATTATCGTTTTGGATTATGTCTTTAGTATAATTGTGATCCATCAACACATCATGTCCCACATATACCAATAATCTGGCTTTCCCTCCTGCATAAATTATTTTATTGTTTATCTCAATATCACAAGGGTGATTTCCAGCAGACGATTGTAAAAAATCATCCAATGTATTCATTATATATTTGCCATGATAGGCATCTGCAACCAGATAGAAATTTGAATTCTCTATCTTTCTTTGATAGATCACTCTTTCTAAGATCGTATCGTTTACTGCATATTTTTTCACTCTTTTCCAATCATGATTTCTATCAAAGAAAGTGCGCACTCCCCCGCTTGCACCCCAATAGAGATTTCCATTGGGATCATCACCTTTCCCTAAAAATTCTGGTACCGGAACAATTCCCTGGCATTGATTGCAGCACAAAGCAACGAAACAATGAATCACAATGTCATCACCAATATTTATTGATTGCTGTAATTCATCAATTTGAGTTTGTCGTGGGTCTTTCAACAACTCTTCCGTTGTCTCTTTATCAAAATCACAGGTGATGCTCAGCCTTTTATCTTTTTGAAATTTAGCTAAAGCTCTGCCAGTTGCAGAACCATAAACTCCATCAATCGAACCTGAGTAATACCCTTTCTGTAGCAAAGATGTCTGCAGGATTTTACAATTTTCAATAGTCCTGCTTTTCAGCAGGAAAGGAATATCATCCCTGTCAAATTGCTCTCCAACGATTATTGCATTTATACCAGCTTGAATATTCTCTGCTGCAAAAAGTTCAGCAATATCCGCATCTCTCAGCGCCATGCAGCCAAAGGTCCAATTATTGCCAATACCACAACCGTGAATCTGGATTTGGTCACCAATTGACGGGTTGCCATTATCAAATGGTGCAAGTTGATTTCGTCTGTAATAACTGTATCTTGCGTTATCCACAGTATTGGGGTAATTGATATCGAATGCTTTGTAGTATGTTGCATTGGGCTGCAAATTGTAGATCGTATAAATTCCTTCTGGCGTACTGCTGTTATCCTGGTTCAGTTTTCGCTTTACTGGATTTTTCCCCAATGCAATCGGATAGGTCTTGATCTTAACATTTCCATCCCACAATTCCAATATGTAATTTAGTTTATCCACTATAAAATGAGGATCGGAAAGCTGTGGAAGTTCTTTATTGGGAACAACAATAGATTCTACCTGAGATTCAAAAGAGTTTGAATCTATTTGCAGAACAGCTTTATAAAAGTAAGTTACATTATCTGCCCGTAATGAATCCTGGAATTCGATCTCTGCTTCTATAGATAACGGATAACTTGAGACCGGATAATAATTGGTTAGGCAATTGATATTTTGCAGATTAGTAGTGGATCGGAATAGAACAAGTTTATCAGTTGTTTGGTAATCTGTGAGTTCAATTTTCACATGAGAATTAACAACTTGCAAATCAACTGATTGTGCTGACAAAAATGTGAATAATAACACAAAAACCGTTACCGAAATTTGTTTCATATTTTTCTCCTAAAATTCAACATTCACAAGGTCGATGACCATTACGAATGTTTAACTTCACTTCGTATCATCAAAATCAACGAGCATTAAGGTATCTTCATTTTTATCGTGCTTCAACAAACCAAGTAAACGCAAATGATGAGAGACCAAACGAACTGGAATTGGCAGTTCCTTTTCATTACATTCAATCATTTTTTTGCTTGTGCTAATTCCATATAATATTTTCTCAAACCAAATTTATTAATCACTTAATACTCAAGATAAATATTTCACCACTTCCCCTACATTCGTGTGTATTTATAATTATTATTTCATCTTTACTATCCGAATTACGATCGATTATTGAAAAAGTAATATTACCAAATCTTTCCATGCTAAATAAAATATCTTCATTACTGTTCACTAAGATTTTACTATTGATCGTGTCCATACATTTAGACCCGATTTTTTCTGCTGAGAAAAGACGATCATTAAAATTTAATTCGAGCAATTCTTGCTTGCAAAAAGTTGTTAAATCATAAATATTTATTTCTTTGGCATTTTGGGGCAATTCTTGAACAACATCTACTTTGTTTATTGATACTTTAAATATTTGCCTTTTTCTTTTAGCATGAATATCAATGTATACATCATCCATCGATTTATACAATTTCGTATCAGTAAACAGAAGATCCTCAAATTCAAAAATTTTCACGAAACTTATATTATCTAAATCTATAAAGCCGTATACAATATCTGATGAATTTATTCCTGCTTCACCATATACATCAATTTCCTTTTCTATCAATTCAATATATTGTTTTTCTGTAACAAATAAGTTGTCATAATAAAAAGTGATATTTTCAGCGAAAATTAGTGTAATCAAAACCAATAAAAATAGTATTAAAAACTTTTTCATTTTTTCCTCTTCACTCCTATCACATTCGGTAAATGATAGAAACTTTCATTATGATCATTCTCGTTCCAATCAGTTTCATAACTACCAACTTTTTTAATAAGTGTGTCATTATAGTCAAAATATAAACTTGCTTCCCAACCACCCTCCAGGTGCATCATTTTCTGCAAGTTTATTGGTAGCCTCATCATTTCATTTATAAAATCATTCATAGTGTAAGGTGAACGACAATGAATGAACAATATATTGCCGTCTTTATCTTCTCCCAAAGCAGCTTCACTCCACATGTTTGGTTGCTTACTCCAAACATTTCTACTGTCTGCACTCAACATTCTAATGCTCTGCAGAATAGTGTAATATTGAGAAATTAATTTTTTCGCATCCGGTTCATCAATATCGATCATTTGAGCTTCCGGCAAAGAATCATTCTTCGGATTGCAGACAAAATACATATTTTGGTCTTTAGCTTTTACAGAGTTATTCATATGGTCATAATTCTTCAGAATACCGCATCCCTTTTTATAATCTGTCTGGAACATTCCTGCATTGATAACACAATTCAATTCAAAATCTTCTGCCCACTGAACAGCATTTCTTTGTCTTGGTCCATATTCAGTTTCACAATAAATTCCGAAATTAAAATTTGTTGGATCGATTTTGATGATGGTTACTTTTGAATCTGAGTATTCTGATTTCTTGGAAAGTTCGAATTCGGCATAATAAATTCCATCTCCGAGTTTATTCCATTCCTGTGCGGATAGTATAACAAATAGATAGATTGCGACAATTATACATATTAGCTTTTTCATTTTAATTTACCTTAATAATTTTCTGCAGGCACAACAATTATGTGAACATCATAACAATCTCCAATAATATTTAACTTTATCGAAAACAGAGATCTTAAGAATCTTTGTCAATTCATAATTGCTTATAGTTCTTTATAAAATTCTTAACTACTCATTCCTAAACTCTAATTATCCCCTACTCCCACTC
>JAVCCD010000300.1 GCA_030765665.1 Candidatus Tenebribacter mawsonii
AGCTAGCAGCTCGCTCTACTTCTTTATGAAATAAGTTTTTGTTGTGGAAAATATTGTAAAACGACCAGCTTGGTCGTTAAAGCGAGCTAGCAGCTCGCTCTACTTCTTTATGAAATAAGTTTTTGTTTTCGAAAATATTGTAAAACGACCAGCTTGGTCGTTAAAGCGAGCTGGCAGCTCGCTCTACTTTTCTCCAAGTAGTTAATATCTTTTATTTCAGATCGTTATCTATAATATTTTTGTTTGTTACAAATGTTGTTATCTTTGCGCTAAAGCCATCAGAAACAATTTGGCAGGCTCCATCATAACCGGTTATCATTAAGTTCCCATTTAGATATGCAAATCTCTCAAGAGTGATCTCATGCGGGAAATCAAATCTGTTTTTCTTAGCAGTAGAGATTATTGCATACTGAGGATCAACTGCTTGAATGAATGCTGAGGAACTTGCAGTTTTACTTCCATGATGCCCAACTTTAAGTACATCACAATCCAGGAATTCAGCATAATTCATAATGAGATATTCTTCACCTTCATGTTCCAGATCACCAGTAAATAAAACAGAAAGATCATCATAATCTAACCTTACGACTATAGAACAGTTATTTATGTTTTTATCTTTAAAAGATCTATCTGGGTGTATTATCTTGAATTTAACATCGTCGAAGTGTAAGTGAGTTGTATCTGTGATTGTGAAAACAGAACATTGTTCTATAGCAATATCGGTTGAAAGCTTATTCCATATATTTCTATCTTGAAATTCATCGGTTGTAATTATTTGCTTTACTTCAATGTTTTCAAATACGCTGAATACGCCACCATAATGATCATTGTGAGCATGTGTAATTAAAACATGATCAATACTTTTTATTCCATTTCGTTGTAAATATGGAAGTGCAGATCTTGAAAAAGAATTCATTACTTTCTCTGGAGGACCAGTATCGATGAGGATTGTTTTATTCTGAGGAGTTTGAATTAAGGCAAGATCACCCAGCCCACAATCGAAGAATGTGATTTTAAGTTTATTTGAACTCTGCGTTCCTAAAAAAAAGAAAATACTACAAAGAAATATAATTGAGATAAACATCCATTTTTTATACCTTCTACTGCTTCTAAATGCCAGAACTAAAGCTGAGAGAATTAGATAAAGCAGTAACAAATGAACAATAGAGATAAAAATGAAATCAAAATGCAGAGGAAGCTCCGCAGAAAAATTCATCCATTTATCAAATGCAATCATAACCATTTGGAAACTATTTTGAAATAATGGAACTATGAATGGAGGGAGAAAAATAATCATCAAACTCAAGGGAAGGATAATGCCAATTAGAGGAATTCCAAGAAGGTTGCCGGCAATTCCATTAAAACCGAATTGATGGAAATTATAAGCTGTAAGGGGTGCTAGAAATACGTTAAGTATGAATGATGTACAGATGAGAATTAATACTCCATTTAATATTCGTTTACTTCTACTCAGGTATTCAAGGTCTTCCTTTTTCATCTTAATAAACCTGAATTTTGGTAAAATGTTCAATAATACAAAAACTGCCAGATATGACATTTGAAGACCAACAGAAAAAAGCTGATTTGGGTTAATTGCAGTTATAATTATCAGACTGGCAAAGAGTATATTATTTGTTATCGGTAAACGCTGTAACATCTTTGCAATAAGAAATAGTATAATCATAATAGCTGCTCTAGTTATGGATGGTGACCACAAACAGATAGCTGCATAAATTATAAGGAATAACATAACTAATATTCTACTGATATTTCTCTTGGGGATAAAAGCATTGAGAACTAACATCATGATATATGCTAATAATCCGACATGTAATCCACTTACAGCGAGTAGATGACTCAATCCTGCTTTGGTCATTACTAATCGTCTATCATCAATCTCATCTTTTTCTGCTATAACAATTGCTTTTACAAAACCAGCATGTGCACCAAATCTCTCTTTGATTCTATTTCGGAGTAATTGTCTGATCGATACGACTGTTTTTCGGAAAAAGTCAGTTTGATTTCCAATTATTTTAATTGGTGATATAGCCCAACCCGAGCCATAAATTCCCTTTGCATCGAGAAATTCTTTATAATCAAACGATGCTGGATTTGTTGAACCCGGTAGATTTTTAATTGTGGCAACTGTAGAAATAATATCTCCAAAATGTAAACTGTCCATTCGAGTATAAAATTTAATCTTACCTTGAACGTTTATATCTTTGATCTTATGTAATTCTAAAATGAAAGTAAAATTATCTTCTTTAGAAGTAACTTCACTTATTATTCTACCCTCAATGGGTTGAGTTATGCTTGAGTGAGTTTCAAGTATTGTTTTAATATGATTTGTTGAGAATTCCGATTGAATATCATATCGAAAGATTCCTAACAGAATAAGAGCAAGACAAAAACTTATGAGCCGAAATTTCTTAACGATAGATAGAATTAACAAGACTGGAATTGCAATAAATAAATATGTAATTGGAATAACTGTTTGTTTGGCAATAATAATTCCTGTAATCCAGAGAATTGCAGGAATAACCAATGTTTGATTTTTATGCATATTCCTATTCCTTGAACAACTTTGTGAGCAATAAATGTTTAGAAAATAAGTATAAACTAGTGGAAGACTATGTTTAAGAAAATAATGATCTGATTAGATCAATTTTTTGTAGTTCTTTGTTGTTTGAATAAATACGTCTTTATTAACTTTAATAATTTCTTCAATACTTGGATTTTTAAAATTATGAAATGAGTTTATCTGCTTTTCAACAATTTTGTTGATAAAGTTAAAACTTATCTTTTTATCTAGGAAAAGATCGATCGCAGCCTCATTGGATGCATTTAGGACAGTTGGTAAAATACCGCCTTCAATCCCGGCATTTATAGCAATCTCATATAACGGATATCTCTCAATCGATAACTCAGCAAAATTCAAATCAGGAAGATCAAGAATGTTTGTTTTTGGGATAGTTGACTTAATATGATATGGATGTGTGAGTGCATATAGAATTGGAATTTGCATCGTTGGAAAACTAAGCTGAGCCAAGATAGAGCCATCGATAAATTCAACAAAAGAGTGAACAATTGATTGTGGGTGAATTACAGCTTTAATATCTTTAAAGGATTTTTGGAACAACCAATGAGCTTCAATAACCTCCAAACCTTTGTTCATCATTGTAGCAGAGTCTATAGTTATTTTAGCTCCCATATCCCAGGTTGGATGTTTGAGTGTGTCTTCCAAAGTAATATTTTCAAATTCATTCAGCGGAAGTTCTCTGAATGGGCCACCCGAAGCAGTGATAATAATGGAACGAATCTCATCTGCCGAAGAATCGCCAATCGCCTGTAAGATAGCACTGTGTTCACTATCTACGGGGATAAGGTTAGAATTTGAATCTTTAAGCATGTTCATTATTTTATGCCCTGCCATAATAAGTGATTCTTTGTTTGCAAGGGCAAGATCAGTTCCTTTAGTAATTGCTGTTATTGAAGAACGTAATCCAGCAGAGCCGGAAATCGCATTCAAGATAATGTCACTATCAATTGACACAATTTTTTCTTGTAATTCATTTTCTCCAAAACTTAGGTTAGAACCTTTCGGAATATCAGTTATTTTTTGTTTAAAAGCAGAATTAGTGATAACAAGTTCAGGGATATTGAATTCAGTTGCAAATTCAAATAATTTTGAGTAATTACTATTTGCTGAAGCTAATACAATTTTAAAATCATTCGGATGTTTTCTAACGACTTCTATTGTTGATATCCCGATTGAACCTGTTATTCCTAAAACTGCAATTTTTTTCATATTACAAATTTAATCCTACAGAAATTCTATGTGAATTTTCAAGTTCATTATCGTACTCAAAAGAGTAGTTAATATCCCAATTCTGGATTTTAAGTTTTAGTCCGGAAGTAAGATTAGTGAGGTCATAACCCATATAAAGATCAACAGCAGAATGTAGGATCAGCTCATAACCAACATGATAATCTAAGCTTAAGGGACCAATCGCCACCGAAGAAGAGGTATCTCTTCCCTCTGTGAAAATCTCGGTTCGAAGATAGACTATAGAATTCTTATTTAAGATTGGAAGTATAAAACCGTGGTTGATCTCAGCATCTAAAGATGGATTAACTATCTCATGAGTTCCATTTCCCCAAAGAATTTGAGTAGAAAAGAAATCTCTAAGTTTTACTGCTAGCATGGTCTTTTCTGTTAAGATGAAGAAGGTTGAAATATCTGCTCCAAATCCAACTCCATTTTCTTCAGCAAGGTTTCTGTATGCAATTTTGGGAGTGAAACCAATATTATATTTTCCAAAATTTCTGGCAAAACCAAAATAGATAACTATATCAGAATTGTTTACTGATTTGTACTTATAAGGTCGATTGTCA
>JAVCCD010000012.1 GCA_030765665.1 Candidatus Tenebribacter mawsonii
TGTGGACTTATTAACTTCCAACTTGTAGAAATAAATTCCTGAACCTGCTTTCTTCCCATTATTGTCAGTACCGTTCCATTGTATTGTTTGTAGACCTTCAGATCTAAATTCTGCATTTACAAGAGTGCGGACTTTCTGACCGCGGATATTGTATACATTCAAATCCACTTTACTATCTGCTGGAAGGCTGAAAGATATATTCGTTAATGGATTGAATGGATTGGGATAGTTCTGATTTAGAATTGGCTTTGTAGGAATGATAGTAAAATCTTCTGCATCAGTAATAACTTTATTATCGCCATAATAACCTGTTCTCTTATAATTCCCGCGATAAGTAGACCAAGGAATTTTAGATCCTTTAGTAAGTTTACAGTCTATTATAAGAGCACCCGCAATTGTGCCTGAAATAAAATCGAAATCACCATCACCATCAATATCTTCAACACTTGCTGGTCCATAAGCACTAATATCAACAGTTACCGGAGCAAATGCTACTTCAGTTCCATCATTGTGGAAAGCGTAAAAATCATTGGCTACTGTGAAACACACCAACTCAACATTATCATCATTATCCAAATCAACTGCCATCGGTGGTTTTGATATTGTTCTTGAGATATCTACAGGCCAGCCAGGTAAAATATTACCTTCCTGATCTATAATATAAAATTCTCCATCAACTGTTGTAAAAGCTATATCCAGTTGTTCATCGTTATTAAAATCTGCTGCAATTGCAGATCCAGCAACTTTTGCATTCAACGATTTTGTAACCAGAATATCTCCGGTTGGGCTGATTATATAAAGCTTATTATCAATTGTACCTATAATTATTTTTTTATTATCAAGCACAATAGGAGCAGTTGCAGAAATTGCAGAAAGTGCAAGTGGGAATCCATCAATATTTTCACCATCATCTCCATACACATATAAATTTCCATCAAGAGTAGAGATTAATATTTCACTTTTGCCATCTTCATTTATATCTGCAGAAGCCATATCACAAAAAAGTGTGTTAGGAAGTCCTACTGGAAAATTAGGAAGCATATTGCCATTATTATCAAATACTGATAACTGGTTATCAAGGTCAAATGTAACGATATCAAGTTGATCATCACCATTTACATCTGTGATCATTGGAGTAAGCAAATTCTGAGAATTAACTGAGCTACTAAAAATTTGAGCACCTGTGTTATCTAGTGCATAAACCGAACCGTCTCTATCGGCTATTACCAGATCTGAGATATTATCATTATTTATGTCACCATAAGCTATACTCTTCCAAATATTTGCATTACCTGTCCATGGGAATCCACTCACCATCTGTGCATCAGGTTGAAGCAAATTAACGTTTGTCTCAGCATCAACAATAAGAATATCTTTCACTCCGTCTTCATTGAAATCTGAAATTATCGGATTTGAAAAAACTTGATTATTTGCAGACCAAGGCCAGTTCTGCTGGAATAAAGATACTTCAAATTCCATTGAATACTCTTGTTCAAATACTCCTCCACCAGTTACAGGTGCGGAGATGTATAATGTATAATTATAAGTATCATAACTACAGTTTTGGGGAGCTTGGATAATGAACGAAGGTCCTGTAAGCGTAGTTCCAACAGGAATATTCCCAAATTCAACCGTTCCATTGATAACCTCAATTGTGTTATCTTCAAACTCAATGGTTGCAGTTACATTTTCTGCATCAGCCCAGCCTTCCATGTTTTCCAATTCTATAAAAACTTCTATTTGCTCTCCCGGATTTGGAGTGTTATCGTCATCACCATATAGTGAGTCATCATAAAATACTCCTACAGGCTGAATATACGGGAACGAACCATTCGCATATTTCACTTCAACAGAAGGGTCGCCAAAAATTACTAGTTCATAATGTACCCAGCGCATCACACCACTATCCAAAGCCATATTTACAAGTTCAGTTCTAGATTGTGATAATGATTTTCCAAGTTGACGTTGATTATCGTTGAACATAGCTTCAAAAAATGCAATATCATAATATTGGGAAGGTCCATTTGTGTTGCCCGGGCTGTACCATCCATATCTTGTATTTCCAATAAACGCAAATAAACCATGTTCTGTCATTACAAGATTTTCGCCAATACTCTCATTTGATAGACTTGTTAATTCATCAAATGCTGCAGGATAACAACCCTGTGTGTAAGCGAATCCATAGTTTGTATTTGTATAGGAGTTAACATAACTGGTTGTCTGACCGAATACAATATTTTCGTTTGAGTGCCCCATATGATTAATAACAGAAAGTCCACTATTTATGGCATCACGAACCCAATCTGTATTGTATGTTCCATCACGTTCATAAAGTCTATTTACATGGTAATCTGCATCCAAACTCGGAGCCAGGTCAGCAACTTCATCTTTGTAATCTCCACCCCATGTTACGGGACTGTTATTCA
The DNA here is from genome assembly GCA_030765665.1 of Candidatus Tenebribacter mawsonii. Lineage (GTDB taxonomy): Bacteria > Cloacimonadota > Cloacimonadia > Cloacimonadales > TCS61 > Tenebribacter > Tenebribacter mawsonii. The sequence goes on from JAVCCD010000012.1 coordinate 2,427, forward strand.
GATTTTCGCCTAATAAAGTAACAACATCATTAGTAAAGGTCTGGTTATCTACATAATATGATGTTTTATTAAAAATGTTCTCAAACTCTTCCTGAGTTTCAGCTGTAAACCTACCAACAGAAACCTCAGGGATGAGATCAACATCATCTGCAACTTCACCATAAGTTCCATTCCCATTTCCATCCCAGTTATTATCAAGACATCCATAATAAAGATCACAAGGCATATTATAATCGTAAGTTCCCCAGCCTGTATCTATAAAAACAGTCCTGATCGGGATTATTTCATCATCACCACCTAGCAGAACGTATTCTAAAGGAGTTGAAGTTCCAGAATAAGTTACATATGCATCATTAATAAAATTCTTGATTTTTTCTTGTTCATTAACACCTGGATATTCAGCATAAATATCAGAAGTAAGGAACGTTCCGGTTACTAAACCGCCATCGTTTTTCCAATCCACAAAGTCCTGTAAATATGCTTCTCTTTCTGCATCAGTAATAACTATCATTGTATATGGATCTGATGGACTTACTAGTGTTCGGCTAGTACTGGAATAAGTTTTTCTATAATTATTAAGGGTATTAGGATTTAAGATCATCTGTTCTAGTTCTGTTTTATAACTTTCGATCATCATTTTATTTTGGGCATCAAATACTTCATTGTTAGATGCGGAATTTACTGTTATTTCTGCAGTTTTGAACCATGATACAATTTTTGTAACAGGATTGAATTTATATGGGAAAATATTGATAATAACTAAGTCAAATCCTTTCACTCGTTGAGTTCCCAACAGTTTATAATTCATTGCTGGAAAATTTGCATTTGCAAAATAGATTTCACTATCTTTGAGTGTGTTATCTGGTTTGGCTTGTGAAATGGGCTGCATCATTCTTGAATGATCAATATATTTTTCACCGCTCATTTCATTCAAATCTGTAAACTCTACATTTATAGAAGTAAGTTTCTCTCCCATTGGAAGTAGTACTTTTACAGATATGTATGCCATAGCAGGTTGACCTGGTGTAATCATTTGCGGAAGTTCATTTTGAAATGAATTCCTAATAACTATTGGATCTTCAATATTAAGATTAATTGCTGAGATCATTAGTGGTAAAATCAATATTGCTACTAAAATTGCTCTTCTCATTCTATGCTCCTTTTTTACCTATTTATAATTAATTTCTAATTATGCAATTTTTGAGCCAATCTTACGTCAAGTAAATAGTTTCTAATGTGTAATAATGTGGAAATTACTTGAATTGTTGGCAACAATTAAGAAAGATGTAGCGTAGTTCGGTCAGCGCGTTCGGTTCTGGACCTAAAGGTCGTCCCGATGAATCGGGATCATCCCGACCAAAATTTTTTATACTATTTTAGCAAATCCATTTTAAGCTCCTTGTATTCTCTTCATATTCTTAATAATTTTAATAAGTTCATGTGCTAAAAGGAAGATCGCAGAAGCAACAAAGATCGAGATCCAATCGTTTAAGTGCAATGGAGCAAAAGCCAGAAAACTGTTAATACCTGGCAAATAAATTGCAAGTATGCAAATTGATATTGAGAAAATTATAGAGTAAAGCATTTTAGGATTGTTGAAGAAGTTTTTAGAGAATATCGATTTCAATTCATAACGTCTAGAAAGAATATTTACAAATTGAGTAAAAGCTATGGTTGTATAGCAAACTGTTGTAGCTCTAGCATATAAGATATGATCCGCGGTTAATACCACTCCCATTCTCTTAATAAAGAAACCAAAATTCAAAAATGCTAAAAGCCCCATAAGTATACCCAAAAAGATTATCTCTAAGGATGATCTTTTATTAACAATATGTTCCTTACGACCTCGTGGTGGAGAGGTCATCAACTCTTTCGCTCCAGGATCAAATGTTAGAGCTGTTAAGGGCAAGATCTCTGCAAAAAGGTCTATCGCTAATATCTGAATCGCCAAGATCGGAATTGGCCACTTAAATAACATCACTCCTAACAAGCCAAGCAGAACAACAGCTAGCTCAGCACCATTACTAGTTAACGACGCTAATACTGTTTTCTTGAGATTATTATAAATTATCCTGCCTTCTTTAATTGCACTAACCAATGTTGGAAAACTGTCATCGAGTAAGACTAATTCGGCTGCCTGTTTAGAAACATCAGTTCCCATCTGCCCCATTGCAACTCCAATATGAGCACTCTTAAGAGCTGGTGCATCATTTACTCCATCTCCGGTAACTGCTACGATCTTATCCTGTTTTTTAAGTTGTTTTACAATGCGCAATTTATCTTCTGGTGATACTCTACTGAAAATTAGCGAATCGTTATCGTCCATGATCTTATTCAGTTCTTCATCAGTTAGCTCTATAAATTCTTTACCAGTAATTACAGGAACATCTGCATCTATAGCAGAGAGGTTGATCTCTTTGCCAATTGCTTGTGCTGTAACAGCATGATCACCTGTCATAATGTATGTGCGTATGTGTGCTTCATGAGCCTTGTCAATTGCTTCTTTAACTCCTTCTTTTGGTGGATCGGTCATGGCTATAAGTCCTAAAAATACAACATCTTTTTCAATATCCTCTAGAATATAGTCCTTCTCATTTGCATCCAATTTTCTAAAGGCAATGGCAATAACTCTCATAGCCTGTTTTGAATACTCGTTGTTTATAGCTTCGATCTCTTCTTTATCCTTATCTGTGATCACTGCTTTCTTTCCGTTTTTCCAGATATGTTTACTTATGGAAAGGATACTGTCGGAAGCTCCCTTCATCTTGAGATATTTTTCATCACCAAATTGTCTGATCGAACTCATTCGTTTACGTACAGAATCAAAACTGAACTCATGAAGTTCTGGATTTTCCTCATCCTCTGTAGATGAATGAGTTCCCAGTTTAGTAGAAAGTGTTATCAAGGCAGCCTCAGTAGGATCTCCCACAGGATACCAATTATTATGATTCTCATCTGGAGCATGAATAACAGCATTAGAAGCCATTGTAGCAGCATCCAGCATTATCTCCATCTCCTCGATTTCTTGCTGTGTAAGTTCCTTATCATTCTTATCTAATATTGTTCCTTCCGGTTTATAACCTAACCCTGTGATTTTATAATGTTTCCCAGAAAACCATAGCTCCTTAACGGTCATTTCATTTTTTGTTAATGTTCCGGTTTTATCTGTACATATCACATTAGTAGAACCTAATGTCTCTACTGAAGATAGTTTTTTTACAACAGCATTCTCTTTAGATAGACGGTGAACGCCTTGGGTAAGAGCAACCGTGATCTGCATAGGAAGTGCCTGAGGTACAACCGCGACTGCAACCCCTAAAGCATAGATAAATGCAAAGTTAACACCTAACCCTTGAAGTGCACTACCAATGAATAGAAAAACGGCAATGATAACTGCAAAAATTGTTAATCGGTTAGCAACACTTTGAAGCTCTTGTTGAAGAGGTGAACGGGAATTTTCTTCTTCCTGTGTGAGATCAGCGATTCTTCCCATCTCAGTTTTCATGCCCGTTGCAATAACTATACCTTTGGCATTTCCGGAAGCAACAGTAGTTCCCAAATAAATCATGTTATCTCTATCAGCTAACTGACATTCCTCCTTAATGGCATTACTGTGCTTATCCTGTGGCATGGATTCACCGGTTAGAGAAACGTCGTTTGTACGTAGATTAAAAGATTCGATAATTCTGATATCCGCAGGGACCTTGTCACCCTCTTCTAAACTTACAATATCTCCAGGAACTAAGTCACCTTGATGTATTTCAGTTAGTTCTTCATCCCTAAACACCTTAGAAGGTGATTGAACAAGCTTCTCCAATGATTCCATGATCTTTTCTGCTTTGAATTCCTGCAAAAATCCTACTACCGCATTAATTAAAGCAATTGTTAACATTATTATACCGTCACTATAACTTTTTATAAAAAATGATAAACTTGCAGCGACAAGAAGGACTATCATAAATACATCTTTGAATTGAGTTAAAAATTTGATAAACGGTGACACTTTTTTACTTGTAATCAGTTCGTTCTTCCCATATTTCTCAGATCTTTTTAAAGCTTCCGATGAATCTAGTCCTTTTTGAGAAGAATCTAACAATTTAAAAATATCTTCTGTTGATTGATTGTAAAATTTAACTTTATCCAATTTAATTTTCTCCTTAATAATTTGCATACTATATTGGAAAGTTCTACATATTTGGTCAATTAGTTCATTATAAATCTTTGTTAAATCTCATATTAATAATATGATTTGACAATTAATGATTTTTTAAAAAACTAAAGGAGAGAGTTATCTGAGATGATCGAAAAGCGACTCTTGAAAGGAGAGAAAAATGAAAAAATGTTTTGTAATTTCACTATTATTTATGCTTCTTACAATTAGCCTTTCAGCAGAGTGGAGCAATGATCCATCAATTAACAATGCTATCTGTAGCTTAACCGGAGAGCAAGCAATTCCAAAAGTTGTCACCAGCTCAACTGGTGATACTTATATCGGATGGTTTTCTAATGATTCAGGTAATTATAATCTAAGATTGCAAAGATTAGACCAATTTGGAAATGAGTATTGGGCAACAGATGGAATTGTTATTAGTGATAATCCTGCTATGACCTGGTTAACTGATTGGGATATGACAGTTGACGGTAATAACTATGCAATTCTCACATTCCAAGACATCAGAAATGGTGGAAATAATAACATTTACGTTTATAAAGTAGCGCCTGATGGTTCGTTTTTCTGGGGAGAAGATGGAATTGAGCTTTCAAATTCTGCTGCTTTTGATGTAGCACCAAAAGTTTGTGTAACGTCAGAAAGTGGTACTGTAATCACCTGGCAGTCAGATGATGCGATCATTATGCAGAGAATTGCAAATAATGGAACACCAGTTTGGGGTCCTACTGGAATAACGCTGAGTTGTGCTGATACTTACTCATGGCCACAACCTTTTGCTGTTGAGAATGACCACATTTTATTAAAGTTTTTCCATGATTCTGGTCCTGCCTGGGCACCAACTCGACATTGTTATATTCAGAAATTTGATAATGATGGTAATGCAGCTTGGGCAACAGATACAATCGTTTCCAATGCAGGTGGAATAACAGCTTGGACACAGGTTTTCAATATTATCTCTGATGGAGACAACGGATGTTTTATTTCCTGGCACGATAGTCGAGGTGGTGGTACAATTTCTTATCCGTTTGTACAGCATGTGAACTCGGATGGAACTGTTGCCTATATTGATAATGGTGTACAACTATCTACTGAAACAAATCGTCAAAATTTCTATCCTGAATCTGTATATGATTCTGTAAATGATGAATTAACAACTTATTGGTCACAAACAGATGGTAATCAAAACAACCATGGAATCACCGGGCAAAAACTCGACACTAATGGAAACTTGTTATGGGGAGCAAACGGTAACAATATAATCGCGATCTCAGCTCTTTATGTTATACCATTTGCTGTACGTAAGACAAATGACGATACTATAGTTTTTTATGAAGAAGGAGTTACAGGTACAGATTCTTATACGAAAGTTATGCGTCTTGATACTGATGGCAACTTTGTATGGACAGGTGATTCTGTAACAATGTGTTCAGTCCCTTCCAGCAAAATTCATAGTGTAGCAAGTCAGTTTAATAATAATCAGATTATTGCGAGCTGGGAAGATGAGAGAGCTGGAGCAAAAGATATTTATGCTCAAAATATCAACTTAGATGGCACTCTTGGTGCTCCAACAGCTAACGGAACGATAGAAGGATCAGTAGTTATAAGCGGTGGAGCGGGATTTGTGGAAGATGTTGAGATAACAGCTGGAA
>JAVCCD010000270.1 GCA_030765665.1 Candidatus Tenebribacter mawsonii
ATTGAGGGGTTATCCTACAATTATGAACCGGGACATCCGGAAGTTCCAATGTTACCTGTACAGATGGTTATCCCTGCAGGTGAAGAAGCTGTAAGAGTTCAAGTAAGCTATAAAACAGCTGAGGTTATTGAGGGTACATATAACATTTATCCAAATCAGACACCTTATCCAATTAGTTATAAAGGTGAAATCTCACTCGATGAACCTGCATATGAAATCTATTCTAAAAATGAATTTTATCCTACAAAATTAGTTTCTGAAGTTACAACACAATATCTTCGTGGACATTCAATTGCTATTATAAATCTCTTTCCAGTGCAATATAATCCAGTAATGCAAGAATTACTTTATCATAGTTCAATTACTGTTTCTATTGAAACACAGCAAACTGAACAGGCAATTTCTTCTTTTCAGAAATTCTATCGTGATGATATCTCAACCAAAAACAGAGTTAAGCAACTCGTTTGTAATCCAGAAGAAATATCTTCATATCCTGCCTCAAATAGAGATCGTGAAATAACTTATGATTATATCATTATCACAAGCTCTACCTATGAATCAGATTTTGCGGATTTCGTTGATTTTAAACTCAGTCAAGGCTATAATGTGTTTTTAAAAACAACTAACGACATATATTCTGAATATAGTGGATCGGATAATGCCGATAAAGTTAGAAATTTTATTATTGATGCTTATGAAACTATGGGAGCAGAATATATCCTTCTTGGTGGGGACACCGCTATAGTTCCTTATAGAGGTTTCTGGGTTAATTCTTATGGTACGGAAGATTACAATATCCCATCAGATCTATATTTCTCTGGTTTAGATAGAGTAGGAACAGGTACCGGACCTGATTGGAATACTGACGGTGACAACAAATGGGGTGAGCATGTTGAAGCTGATTATCTCAGTGAAGTTTATCTTGGTAGGATTTCCGCAGATAATTCTACAGAACTTGCTGCTGCAATCAATAAGCAAATAATGTATCAAAATAGCCCTGTTGTAGCTGACTTGGAAAAATCGCTGATGGTTGGTGAAGAGCTGAATAACTCTCCTCAAACTAATGGTGGAGACTATAAAGATGAGATCGTTAATGGTGGATATTACAATGGATATACAACTGCCGGTATTCCAAATAACTTTGAAATTGATACACTTTATGATAGAGACGGATATTGGGGCGCAAATCAACTTTTCGATAAAATGAATAGCGGATTAAACTTTTTAAATCATTTGGGACATTCAAATGTAGATTACAACATGAAACTTTATAATTATTCTGTAACTAACAACAACATTACTGTAAACGGTGTAAACCACAACTATTTCATTATTTACAGTCAAGGTTGCTTACCGGCAGCTTTTGAGCAGGACTGTATAGCAGAAAAATTTACAACTATTGAAAACGGATGTGCCGTTTTTGTTGGGAACTCACGTTATGGCTGGTATATGCCGGGTGGGACAAATTCCAGTTCTCAATTAATGGATAGAGAATTCTTTGATGCTTTATTCGGAGAAGATATTACACAAGTTGGACCAATGAATGCAGATTCTAAAGAAGATAACGTAGCTCAATGCGTAGATGATAATATAAGATGGGTATATTATGAGCTTATCTTATTGGGAGATCCATCACTAGATGTTTGGACAGAGGTACCAGAGGATATCACAGCCACATTCCCATCCAGTATTCCGGTAGGAACTTCCCAGATCGATTTCCAAACTGATGCACCTTATGCACGTTTTGGACTCATCCAAAATGGTGAGATCATTGGAAATGGAATAGCTGACGAGAATGGAAATACTTCTGTTGAACTCTATGAACCTGTAGTAACTCCAGAGACAATTTCTGTTTCTATTATTGCTCACAATAAAAATCGATTTGATTCTGAAATGCTAATTATTTCTAATGAACCATATGTTGTTTTTGAATCATATAATGTAAATGACCCATCCGGAAATAATAATTCATTTCCTGATTTTGATGAAAGCATTACTTTTGACATATCTCTTCAAAATATTGGGAATGTAACCGCTACAGATGTTTCTGCAGTTCTTTCATCTGATGATGACTATGTTACTATTACTTCTGACAATAATAATTTTGGTGATTTAGCTTCTCAACAAACAATCACTCTTTCAGATGCATTTGCTTTGGATATTGCAGATGATGTACCAGATCAACATAATGTAATGTTCACAATTGTCGCTTCCGGTGTAGGACAGAGTGATTGGACATCAAATTTTGATATAACCATTAATGCTCCTGAATTATTTACAGATTCATTTATTATTAGCGATGTAGCTGGTAATAATAATGGAATTATTGATCCAGATGAAGATGTGAACATAATAGTGAATGCAGAAAATATCGGTCATGCAAATTCTCCAATAACTTTTGTTCACCTAACTTGTGATAACGATGATGTAGTTATTGAGAATGACTTCATTGATGTAGGACAAATTGCTGCTCAAAATAATACAAACGCAGTGTTCGAAATTTCTACAGGTGCAAACATTCCAATAGGGACAAACGTAACTTTCGGGGTTTCTCTCATTTCAGGTTCTTATGATTACAGTACTTCTTTCTCAAAATCTATTGGAATAATTGTAGAAGATTTTGAAAGCGGAGACTTCAATGCGCTTCCATGGGAATTTGCTGGTAGCATGGACTGGACAATATCAGTAGGAGCTTATGAGGGAACATATTGTGCTAAATCAGGATCAATAGGAAATAATTCTACAACAAATCTTGTTTTAGAAATTGATGTTTTGTCAGATGGGGATATCAGCTTTTACAGAACAGTATCTTCTGAAGCAAATTATGACTATTTGAGATTCTATATTGACGGTAACCAATTAGATCAGTGGAGTGGTGACGTTGGATGGGAAGAAGAAACATATCCTATATCTGCTGGAACTCACACTGTTGAGTGGAGTTATTATAAGGATACAGCCGTAACCGGCGGAACTGACTGCGCTCGCATTGATAATATTACATTCCCACCACTTGAAATAGTTTTACCTCCTATTGTTAATGTGAACCCTACATTAGTTAATAAGGAATTAGGAATGAACCAGATTGGTAATGAGATAGTTGAACTTTCTAATATTGGTGGAGAGATATTGAATTATTCAATAACTCTTTCCAATTCACCGGAATGGTTAGATGCGGATCCAGTTAGCGGTAGTATAAATGCTGGAGAAATGGATGAGATAACATTAAGTTTTGACACTAACGGGCTTGAGTCTGGACAATACACATGCTCGATGGTCATTGAAAATGGAATTGGTGGTCAAACGGTTGTACCTGTTACTCTAACAGTAAATACGACGGGTGTAAATGATAATCTGCCAACAGTAACAGAACTAACTGGTAATTATCCAAATCCATTTAATCCGATAACAAATATTAAATTCAGTCTGAAAACTGAATCACAAGTATCTCTTATGATCTATAATGTTCGTGGTCAAAGAGTTAAAGCACTTATTCAAGATGAGATGCCGGCTGGATATCATTCTGTTATTTGGAATGGAACAGATGACTCTGGTAAAAATGTATCAAGTGGAGTTTATTTCTCCAAATTTGATTCTGATGATAGAAATATTGGTGGCAGATACACCAGCGTTAAAAAAGTAATCTTATTAAAATAATTCATGGAGGATATTATGAAAAATAGTAAATTAATCATTACCATATTGTTTATATTGGCTCTTAGTAGCACCTCTTTATTCGCTTCAAGCGGATATATTGTAAGCTATTCTCAGCCATTGAGTGATCAGATCAATTTAGATTTTGATCTTGAAGATTATGGAATAGGGCAAACTATTAAAAATGGTGTTACTTATTCTACAATCAATTTTGAAAACAGTGTAACAACAAAGAAGAATGGATTTGCTGAACTTCCTTTCATTCATGCAGCTGTTCAGCTATCAAACACAAAAAATGTTTCTTTGGAAATTATTGCAAATGATTATGTTGAGTATCAATTAGATCATCCCTTGTTACCATCTAGGGGAACAATCTACCGTAATCAGGATCCTTCTTCAATACCTTATGAGATTTCAGAAGCGTCGATAACTGATGAGTTTTATCCTGGTAATATTGCTGAAACGATGGAACCTTTTATAATCCGCGATGTTAGAGGTAGCTTAGTTTATGCATATCCTTTCCAATATAATGCACAGAGTAATATTTTAAGAGTATATGAAAATGTAACTGTAAAACTTACTGATAACGGTTCAATTCCGATTAACCCAATTAATAATGAACCTCAAAGAATTACCAGAGCGATGAATTCACTTTATAAAACTGTTTTTGTGAACTATTCAGAAACAAGATTTGATAATGAGCTAGATGAATTCGGTTCTATTCTTGTTATTCATACACCACGTGATGCAGATGCAATAGCGCCATATATTGAGTGGAAAAGAGAAAAAGGAATTACCGTTTATGTTGAAGAAGTATCTACAGGTACAAATGTTACATCTCTTGTTAGTTCACAATATTCTAGCCATAATGATATTCTGTATGTACAACTTGTTGGTGATTGGGCAGACATCTCCGGTACAACTATAGGTGGAACTGCAACTGACCCGACATTAGGCTGTGTTGTTGGTGGTGATGTTTATCCTGATCTTATTGTTGGAAGATTTTCCGCAAGTTATGCCGATCAGGTTACTACTCAAGTAGAAAAAACGATCACTTATGAAAAGACACCTGAAATTGGTGGAGATTGGTATAGTAAGGGCTTAGGTATTGGCTCAAGTGAAGGCTCAGGAATTGGTGATGATGGCGAAGCAGATTATACTCATATTGACATAATTAAAGACGATAAACTGTTGCCATTTACTTATACTGAAGTTGCAGAAGCATATGGGAATCCTTCCATGGCTCTGGTTTCCGGCCCTGTAAATGATGGACTAACAATTATAAATTATTGTGGTCATGGTTCTACAACAAGCTGGGTAACATCCGGATTTAATAATACTTCCGTAAATAATCTTTCAAATGGAGATAAACTTCCATTTATTATTTCTGTTGCCTGCGTGAACGGAGCATTTCAAAGCGCAGAATGTTTTGCAGAAGCATGGCTGCATAAATCCGGTGGCGGCGCAGTAGGCATGTTAGCGTCTACCATTAATATGAGCTGGGATCCTCCCATGAGAGGTCAAGATTATATCAACGATCTTCTAATTGGTGGTTATGATTACAGTACACACGCAGGACAAAATGGAATAAATACTGATGTCCAAAAAACAACATTTGGAGCTGTTTGTTTGAATGGATCTATTTTAATGGTTACAGAGGATTATAGTGGCGGTTTAAATGAAATGCAGCATTGGACAATTTTTGGCGATGCCTCACTTCAAGTAAGAACAGATACACCTGAGATACTTTCACTTTCCAATTCTGCTGTTTTAATGGGTGTAGATTTTTCTACAAATATAACAGCTGGTGGAATGCCTGCTGAGAATGCTACGGTTACATTATCACAAGACGGTGAAGCATTTTCTGGAGTTGCTAATAGTAATGGGGATGTAACTATTGTCCATGGTCTTGAAGCTGGAATTTGCACAATGGTGGTTACCGGTTTTAATACAGAAACAATTTATGATGATGCTGTTGCAGTAATTCCTCCTGGTGGTCCGTATGTATTACTTAATTCTTTTGAAACTTTCGATAATAATAATAATATACCAGAATTCAATGAAACAATAACTTTAGATATCGAACTTGAAAATGTGGGAACAGATGATGCAACCGGTATTGATATTACACTTAGCACAACAAACAGTTATATTACAA
>JAVCCD010000017.1 GCA_030765665.1 Candidatus Tenebribacter mawsonii
CAACCAGAAATAGAATAATAAGCGGTCTCTCTTTAGGAAGTTTAATTATAGAAGGAAGTAAGAAAAGCGGAGCATTACTTACAGCAAAATTTGCCATGGATCAAAACCGAGATGTATTTGCCTTGCCTGGTGATGTGAATCGTCCGCAAGCGGAAGGTCCGAACTATCTTATAAAGCTGGGAGCAAAGATCGTAACAAAGGCATCAGATATTTTAGAAGAATTTGAACTTGTAATGGATCAGCAACAAAGTTTTTTCCCTGAACTTAACCCAAAAGAAGAACAAGTGTATCAAATTTTATTGCAAAATAAACCTGACACACATTTTGATAAATTAATAGTTGAAACTGGTTTTACTGTCGGAGAAATTTCTACAATTTTACTTTCATTAGAATTAAAGAATGTTGTTAAAAAAGTTCCTGGGAATAAGATCGTTCCGTTGAATTAAACAAAAAACTCCGCATCAAAAATGCGGAGTTTTGTTTTCTAATCAAGTTTTATTAATTCCTTATCTTCTTATTGGTTTTTTCTTTATGCTTATTAATGTGGATATAGCGATGATTTGCAGAATCTGCAAATTTATAGATAACATTTTTCAGATCCGAAATACTCCAGATCTTTTTAAATTCAACATCATTAGATAGTCTGTCACTAATAATATACAGGTCAATTACATCAGGATTAAACTTTATGTCATCTGCATCAATATCCAGCTTACTTTTCTCAAAAATCTGGTTTAAAAAGTCAATTACTGTATATGCAAAGTGATTTTTGAGATCAACAATATTTTCCGCACTATTAATTTTGTCTCTAAACTTGTGAATACATTCATTTCCCAGGGTACTAAATGAAATTTGATTCCCCATAAATCCTCCTTGATTTTTACTAAAATATTTGAATGTTATTCTTATAACTTTGTATTAAACTCATGAGTTATTATTTGTGATTTATTGATTTTATGTCAACAAATGTTTTGGATAATTATTCCATTTTTATTCCCAATTAAATTGTAATATCGTGCAAAATAAGTATTAGACAGACTCTACTTGACATCAGAGTGATAATATAGATTTTTTCCATTTGAAGAGGGAATAATGAAAAAAAGAAAAACAAAAATAACAAGAAATTATCTGATGCATCCTGCGGGGTCCGTCCTTATTGAAACAGGCAACACAAAAGTAATTTGTACAGCAACTGTAGAAAAAGGTGTTCCATCATTTTTACGAGATACAGAACCGAAACAAGGATGGTTAACCGCAGAGTACAGCATGCTGCCCGGTGCTCCAAATTCCCGATTTAGAAGAGAGAATAAAGGTATTAAAGGTAGAACGGCTGAAATTCAAAGATTGATCGGGCGTTCATTACGTGCAGTTGTAGATCTCACAAAATTTCCGGGATACCAAATCACTATTGATTGTGATGTGATCCAAGCGGATGGAGGAACCAGAACTGCTTCTATTACAGGTGCGTGTGTTGCACTTTATGATGCATTTGGCAAAATGAAAGAGAGTAACCAAATTGAAGATGATCCGTTAAAAGAGTGGGTGGCTGCAATAAGTGTTGGTATTGTGAAAGGAGAGCCAATAGTAGATCTTTGTTATGAGGAAGACTCTATAGCTGATGTTGATATGAACATTGTAATGACTGAAAGTGGTAAATTTATAGAGATTCAAGGAACTGCAGAAGCAGAACCATTTGATGACAAAGAACTTGCCGTTATGCTTAAAGAAGCAAAGAAAAGTATCAAGGAATTAATAAAGTTCCAAAAAAAAGTAATCGCAAGTAATTGATTTAGCATTCCTTTTTCTTGACATCAGAGAGCAGAAAATTGAGAAAGTTTTTAATAAAATTTTATAGGAAAGATAATGTTTAAAAAGAAAGAGAAAAAGATTAAACGTAAAAAGAATGTATTTCAGGATTATTTAGAAGCTATTCTTTTTGCCTTTGTAGTGGCAATGCTCATCAGAAATTACACTATTCAGAATTTCAAGATACCATCTTCTTCCATGGAAAAAACACTTCTAATTGGAGATTATCTCATTGGAAATAAGTTAAAGTATTTTTTTACTGATCCTGAACAAGGTGATATAGTAATCTTTTATTATCCAGCCGATCCTGAAGAACCTGAGCCAAGAGAAGATTTTGCTAGAATATTGGGTCCGATTTATATAGATAAAACAACTTGGTTACCAAAATGGCATCAAAAGAAAAACGTTGTAAAACGTGTAATTGGAATGCCCGGAGATACGGTTGAAGTTAAGAACAAACTAGCATATGTAAATGGTGAAGAATATAAATATGGTACTGAACAATATATTCATGATAGAATAATACCACGAAGTGAAGGTAGAATTTATTGGAAAAATAAGTTTATGGGAAGTCGTGATAACTTTGGTCCTGTAACTGTACCAGATGATCAGTATTTTGTTATGGGTGACAATCGAGATGTAAGTGGAGATAGCCGATATTGGGGATTTCTACCTCGTGAAGATATTGCTGGAACACCGGCAATTGTAACTTTCTCAATTGGAGAAAAACCTATAGATTCTTATCGTGATTTTGTGCTTAAATCTCAAAGACATCTTAAAGGGAAATCTTCGGTTAGATGGAAAAGAACACTCAAATTAATCAAGTAATCAAGTATGTATATATTCATGTTCCATTTTGTCTAAAAAAATGTAATTATTGTTCTTTTTTTTCTATTGAATTTTCTCAAGAAGCAGGTAACAGATTTGTTGCTTATTTAGTAAAAGAGATAAACCTATTTAAACAACAATACAACATAATACCCAAAACAATTTACTTTGGAGGAGGTACTCCTTCACTTCTCACTGCCACACAAATCAATTTGATTATTTCACAGTTTAATACTTCTCAAACCAATGAGATCACACTCGAATGTAATCCTGTGAACATAAATATTGAATTTGTGAAAGAATTAAAAACAACAAAAATCAATAGAATAAGTTTGGGAGCTCAATCCTTTATCGATGGTGAACTGAAAATTTTGGGGCGTCTTCACAAAGCTGACGGCATTAGTCATTCAGTTAAATTATTACGTTCTCACGGATATGATAATATTTCTCTTGATTTGATCTATGGTCTGCTAAATCAAACTAAAGAAGATGTTGAATTTTCTTTGGATGAAATAATTCAACATAATCCTGAACATATCTCAACTTATTGCCTTAGTTTAGAAGAGGATGTTCCATTATTTTCTGAGAGAGATAAAATCCCAACTGATGAAAAAGTAGCTGAATTTTATTATCTGATTCGTACTAAATTAATTTCTGCAGGATATGATCATTATGAGATTTCCAATTTTGCTAAGCAGGCTCTAGAATCCAAGCATAACTTGAGTTATTGGAATGATGAACACTATCTTGGTTTGGGTCCATCAGCTGCTGGTTATTTGCATCTAAACTCAAAACTTGATTGTCATCCTGAACAAAACAGACGGGAAGATTGCTTATTACGCTATACAAATCCAGCAAATCTTGAATTATATTACAATATGCTGGATGACAATAGAATCATGACAGAAAGAACATTCTTAAATGAGGATGAACATGAAAAAGAATTCATCTTTTTAGGTTTACGAAAAGCAATTGGATTAGATTTAAATGAATTTGAAAATAGATTTGAAACAAATTTTACAGAAAAATATGGTCACATAATTAATAAATTCCGAAATTTACTTGAAATTAATGATGGAAAAATAAAACTAAAACCAGAAGCGTATTTCATCTCTAATGAAATATTTTCAGA
>JAVCCD010000188.1 GCA_030765665.1 Candidatus Tenebribacter mawsonii
AGGAATGAGGAATGAAAAATTAGGGATTATGGATTAGGAATTGTTGATTAGGAATGAGGAATGAAAAATTAGGGATTATGGATTAGGAATTGTTGATTAGGAATTACGAAAAGGGATGTTAATAAGGATGTTCAAATGAAGAATGAAGTGCTTGATTTATCTTTCGATTTTGCAGTGAAGATAGTATTATATTGTAAAAAATTGAATAAATCTTCTAGAGAGAATTTTGTTATAAGTAATCAATTATTAAAATCTGGAACTTCAATTGGTGCAAACATAGAAGAAGCAAATGCTGCTCAATCAAAAAAAGATTTTCTATCTAAAATGTATATAGCTTTTAAAGAATCACGAGAAACAAATTATTGGCTAAGAATAATTACAAATAGCCAAATTGATGATAGTCCTGAATTAGTTGAGTTAATTGAAATATCGAAGTCTTTAATTAAAATATTAAGTTCAATTACAAGAACAACAAGAGAGAATCTTGAAAAATAATCTCTCACTCCTCATCCCTAATCCCTCATCATCCTCACTCCTCATCCCTAATCCCTCATCATCCTCACTCCTCATCCCTAATCCCTCATCATTCTCACTCCTCACCCCTAATCCCTCATCATCCTCACCCCTCACCCCTAATTGTAAAGGAGACAGTTATGTCGACGTACCAAGTACCTCGAGGAACTTTTGATATACTACCTGATGAAAGTTATAAATGGCAATTTGTAATTAAGGTATTCAGAGAAATAGCTCGTGAATTCAACTATAAAGAGATAGTAACTCCCATCTTTGAAAAAAGTGAGATCTTTGAGCGAAGTGTGGGTGAGAGCAGCGATATAGTTGAAAAAGAGATGTATAAATTTGAGGATAAAAAAGGCAGAGTCTTTGCCTTGCGTCCCGAAGGTACAGCTCCGGTTGTACGCTCATTTATAGAGAACGGACTAAGTCTCAAAACCAACTCTTCAAAGCTCTACTATCTGGGTCCGATGTTTCGTTATGATCGTCCTCAAAAAGGACGTTACCGTCAATTTTATCAATATGGTATTGAAAATATTGGCAGCACAAATCCATTTGTTGATGCTGAAGTTATTGCTCTTGCTTACAGGTTCCTTACAAAGTTGGGATTGAAAAATTTTGCACTTCAGATCAATAGTATTGGATGTAAAAACTGTACAACAGATTACGATGATGCCCTAAAAGAGTATTTCAATCCAAGTTTGGTTGAACTCTGTTCAGATTGTCGTAATAGGCTGCTAAAGAATCCTAAGAGATTGCTGGATTGCAAAGTGAAGAGTTGCAAAGCAATTGCGCAAGAAGCTCCATCCATGCTCGATTATCTTGATGAAGATTGCACTGCAAATTTTGATAAAGTTAAAGAATATCTTACAGCAATGGAGATCCCGTTCATAGTAAATCCTAAGATAGTGCGTGGACTCGATTATTATTCACAAACAGCTTTTGAATTTATAGATACAAATCTGGGTGCACAGAATACTCTTGTTGGCGGGGGAAGATACGACACTTTAGCTGAACAGCTAGGTGGAAAAAATATGCCGGGTATTGGTTTTGCTGGAGGATTTGAAAGGTTGATTCTCTCTATGGAAGAGGAAAAATTATCTTTTGGATTGCAACAAGTTCCAAAAGTTTATCTGGTTGCCCTGGGAACTGAAGCCAGAATTGCTGGTCTTAAACTTATCATGGAAATGAGAAGAATGGGTATTTCTACAGAATACGATCCAGATAAAACTTCAATGAATGCCCAGATGAAAATGGCAAATAGAACAGGTGCAGAATTCGCTTTGATATTGGGAGAAGATGAGCTTAAAAATAATAACATTATTCTCAAAGATCTTACGAAAGGTGAACAAAAGATCATTAAGATTCCTGATATTATCAAGAGCATTAAAGATAAATAATATTTTTTATTGACGCAAAAAGCTGGCACTCCAAAAAAGGGGTTGCTAATATCAAAAAAAAGATTAGTTTAATATAAAAAAAGTTGGAGGATATTATGAAATTAAAACCACTTGATGACCGAGTAGTTATCCAAGTAACAGAGCAAAAAGAGAAGAATGTAGGTGGAATAATTATTCCTGATACAGCCAAAGAGAAACCACAGATCGGTGAGATCATTGCAGTTGGAACTGATGAAGATCTGCAGGAATTGGTTAAGATCGGTGATAAAATATTGTATGCAAAATATGGTGGAACTGAAGTAGATATTGAAGACAAAAAGTTATTGATAATTTCAAGATCAGACATTTTGGCAGTAATTGAATAGGGGAGAAGATTATGTTAGAAGTAACCGCAGATACATTTGAGCAAGAAGTATTAAAATCAGAAATCCCTGTTGTAATCGATCTTTGGGCACCATGGTGTGGTCCTTGTAAAGCATTAACACCTACTCTCGAAAGCGTAGCAGCTGATTATGAAGGAAAAGTGAAAGTTGTTAAACTTAATATTGATGAACATCCCTCAATTGCAGCACAATATCAGGTGATGTCTATACCTACTGTACTTTTTTTTAAAGGTGGGAAGGTAGAATCTCAGGTAATTGGTCTGGTTGGTAAAGATAAGATAGCCAGCAAAATTGATGCGATGCTCTAAAAAAACTGAAACAAAAATAAATTTTTTAAACCTCTCCATTGTGAGAGGTTTTTTTTATAACTGATTTCGAACAAACTGTCCAATAACGAACAATAAATTATGAATAATTAAGACACTTAAATCTTTTAAAGATATACAAATGGATCTTTGGCATAGATAATGCAACTTTATCCAAAAAAAGAGGTCAAGAAATGGATAAAGAATTGTCAAAAGAACACATAAGAAAAAGAAAACTAAAGCAGATAACCAAATATATTGTAATATTCGTTCTATTTATACTGTTGTTTGTCATTTTTTAAAATGTAATAAATCCTAGTGTACAACGTTCGAGAATACAAACTGCTATTGCTGAAATAGGTGCTATAGAAGGTACAATAACAGCATCAGGAGTTGTTGTTCCCGAGTTTGAACAAGTTCTTACAAGTCCCTTCACATCAAGCATTGACAGTGTATATCATAAAGCAGGTGACAAAATTAAATTTGGTGAACCTATCTTAAAACTTATAAACGTCCCAGAATACAGATAAGTAATCCAGCTATTGAATGGATGAAAAAACTTTCATGGTCAGGCAATATCCGCGAACTAAAAAATCTTGTAGAAAGAGTGATCCTGATTTCCAACAAAGATATTATTGAATTGGAAGACTTTGCAGATGAATATAAATCTGGCCCGCAGAAAACTTCTAAGACTTCTATTCCAGAAGTGGGAAGTATGACCTTAGATGAAGTAGAAAAGAATATGGTTGTAAAAGCACTTGATCATTATAATAACAATATCTCAAAAGCGGCAAAATCACTTGGTCTCAGCAGAGCTGCTCTTTACAGACGAATGGAGAAATTCGGAATTAGTATATGAAACTTAGAACTAAATATGTCCTATTTGTTTCATTAATTCACATCGCTCTCATTATTCTCTCTCTAAACTTGATCGGAGATAAGATCATCCTTTTTCTTGTTGCTGAGATTCATGGTAAGCTGTCTGCTGAGATCAGTAAAATAGAGACGAATGAACCTGTTGTAATTCCAATAAGCGGATGAAAACTTTCCGTTTTCAGAAAGCAAGTTTTGTAGATAGAGGTTTTAATAATCATTTTGTTATTATTGAAGAGTTGACAGAGGAACTTTTAAAAACTGAACGTAAAGCATATGAAAAGGTTATCCGCATGATGTCGCATGAGATCAATAATTCCATTGGAGCAGTAAATTCCATCCTCAGTTCCAGCTTGAATTATAGTAATCAAATTTCTGAAAAAGATAGAACCTATTTTGTGGAAGCAATGGAAGTTGCTATCCGTCGTAATGAACATCTTAATAAGTTTATGCGCAATTTTGCTGATATCGTTCGTATACCGACTCCCAAGAAAACCAGATCTAACCTTCATGAGTTATTAAAAACGGTTCAGTTATTGATTTCTTCACAAATAAATAGTAAAGAGATTAATTGGAAATGGGAACTATTTGATGATGAGTTGATCATTGATCTTGATATTTATCAAATTGAACAGGTGCTTGTAAACATTTTTAAAAATGCAGTAGAAGCAATAGAAGAAAAAGGTGAAATTATAGTTCAAACTCAGCAGCA
>JAVCCD010000141.1 GCA_030765665.1 Candidatus Tenebribacter mawsonii
AGCGGTTTCTGGGCACAGGCATTATATATGACACCATGGAATATTCAACCGGTTGTAAAATATGAATCATTTGATCCCGATATAGATACTGACAATGATGCAGAAAGCATTATTACTTTTGGATTTAACTATTTCTTCAATGATTGGACAAGGCTACAGTTAAATTACTTGTATAAAGCTGAAGAAGAAGAAGAATCCAACGATGAAATTCTGATGCAGCTTCAAGTGAAATTCTAATAAAAAGAACTAAATGGTGACTCTGAAAAAGTCTCTTTCAAAAAATCTTGGAATTGACTCTTTCAGAGTTGGTAAATTATAAATAGCATGAAAGAAACCTTGAAATTGCTAAGCAATAAGGTGTATTGAAAGAAGCCTTTTCAAGGTTAAGTAGGAGTGAAATAATGAAAAAAATAATTGGAATTTTAATAATACTTTTGGCAGTACAACTTGTTTTTGCGGGTGTGATTTCGGCTAAAGAGCTTAAGGCACTTGCAAAAAGTGGAGATGTGATCATCGTATCTGCCAGACAAGCATCTAATTACAGCAGCAAGCACATTGATGGTGCAATTAATATTGACCACAAAAGCTTATACAAGGCAGAAGGAGTTTCGTCAATGCTTAAAAGTGTAGATGAAATTGCTAAAATATTTGGGGATAAAGGTATTTCTGAAAAAAGCAAGATCGTGATTTATGATACAGGCAGCAATAAAGCAGCAGGTAGATTATATTGGATCTTCAAATATTTGGGTGCTACAGATGTTAACATATTAGATGGTCATCTAAAAGGTTGGGGAAAGGTTCGTGGCAAAGTTACAAAAAACGCTACTAAAATTACTCCTGCAACTTTTAACGTAACTCTAAATGAAGCAATCTCAACTGATATTGCTTATGTAAAAATGCACAAAGATGATGCAAATGTAGTTCTGCTTGATGTACGTTCATCTGATGAATTTGCTGGAACAGATACAGATGAGAATATAAAGAGATACGGTCATATTCCTGGTGCAGTAAACTTGGAATTCAAAGCTGTTGTAAATGAAAATGGAACGATCAAATCTAAAGAAGAGATCGCATCAGCAATGAATGATGCAGGTATTACAAGTGATAAAGAAGTAATTCTGTATTGTGCATCAAGTGTTCGTGCTGGAATCGTTTTTATGACCATAAAAGATATACTTGGCTATGGAAATGTAAAAGTTTATGATGGAGCATTTTATGAATGGCAATCTGTTCAGGAGAATTCAGTAGAATAATTGTTAACAAATTCAGGGAGCCTGACGCTCCCTGAAGATTTTTTTCAGGAGATTATATGCTTTCAAAAAAAATCTTAAGTTTTGATAATTTAATCGCAGAAGTAGTTGATCAAAATTTATGTAATCGTTGTGAAGGATGCGTATCCTTTTGTAGTGCAAATGGGATTTCCGCTCTCAAGATCGGCAAAGATGGTTATCCTGAATATTTAGATAAAGATAAATGTATGGAGGGTGGTATTTGTTACTTGATCTGCCCCAAAACTATTGAATTAGAAGAAGAAATTAGCGAAAAATATAATTGGAAATATCCGTTGGGACAGTGGCAGGACATTTTTTCCGCACGATCTACAGATAGTGTTATTAGAGAGGCCGCCACAGATGGGGGAATAGTTACTTCATTATTATTATATATGCTAGAAAACAATGTAATAGATGGAGCGATTGTATCAAGAAGAACAGAAAATTGCGGTCGAATTCCAATGATAGCGAAAAATAGAGCAGAACTCTTGGAAGCTACAGGTTCATTTTGGTCGGAAGCAACTCACCTGGATGAATTGGGAAATGTCTATTCTTCCTGTTTTCCAGTGATAAAAGTGATAAAAGAATCAGCAGAAAAAGACATGAAAAGATTAGCTCTGGTAGGAACACCCTGCCAGATCAAAGCAATCCGCAAAATGCAGGCTATGAATATTGTTCCTTCACATTTGATAGTTTTCACGATAGGATTATTCTGCATGCAGTGTTTCACTCTGGATGATCTAGTAAAACAAGAGTTTGCAAAAAAACATAATCTTAAAATTGAAGATGTGGGAAAAGTAAATATTAAAGATAAATTAATTCTCCATATGAAATCAGGTTTAAAAATTCACATACCTTTGGAAGAAGTTGAGCAGATTGCACATGATGCCTGTCTTGCCTGTTCCGATTTTGCTAATGATTATGCAGATATATCGGCTGGTGGTTTAGGATCGGAAGATGGCTACACCAGCATTATTGTCAGAAATTCCATTGGTAAGCAAATCTATTCTGAAGCATTATACAAAGGATATGTGGAAAATAGTGGAGTTTCTATTATTACAAAAAAAGATAGAGATTACAAATTAATTGATATTATTCGAGATTTTGCTATAAAGAAAAGAATTCGTTATGAACAACATCAGCATATTGTTACTGACAAATGATTTTCAGGCATAATTTTAGATATTAGGAGTTATGGTAGATGGAAAACAAGAAAGTTGGTTCGGTAATGGTTATTGGTGGGGGAATTGCAGGAATTCAATCCTCCCTTGATCTAGCTGAATCCGGTTATAAGGTATACTTACTGGAAGAATCTCCAGCGATTGGTGGTACGATGGCACAATTAGATAAAA
>JAVCCD010000252.1 GCA_030765665.1 Candidatus Tenebribacter mawsonii
ACACCTGTGATAGTA
The DNA here is from genome assembly GCA_030765665.1 of Candidatus Tenebribacter mawsonii. Lineage (GTDB taxonomy): Bacteria > Cloacimonadota > Cloacimonadia > Cloacimonadales > TCS61 > Tenebribacter > Tenebribacter mawsonii. The sequence continues at coordinate 16 of JAVCCD010000252.1, forward strand.
GCCATAACAACAACCAGTGATACAAAAACCACAGTTTTTTTTGTTCCCATTACACTACGTATTACCAGCATATTTGGAAGAGATAAAGCCGGACCAGCCAAAAGTAATGCCAATGCCGGACCTTTTCCCATGCCATTTCCCATTAAACCCTGTAAAATTGGAACTTCTGTGAGTGTAGCAAAATACATGAACGCACCAACAACAGAAGCAAAGAAATTTGCCCAAATCGAATTTCCGCCAACAAGTTTGGAAATCCATTCAGATGGGATCAAACCTTCATTTCCGGGTCTTGCCAGCAGTAATCCTGCGACAATAACTCCAAAGAATAATAACGGCATTATTTGCTTAGCAAATTCCCATGTAGAAGAGAACCATTCTCCAACCTCTCCCTCATCTTTGCTGGTGAAATATGAAAGACCGATAACTCCTACAACAAATGTAATCATAGGATTCCAATGAGAAACGAAACCAGCTATAACAACAGCAATCGCTGTAACTAACATCTTCCAGAGTTTCATTTTGTAAATGGTTATCAGAATAATACCCAATGTTACCGAAAATATTGAAGTAACTATCCATTTTACATTATAAATCGTATACCAAATGCCAGAACCTGAGACTGGTTTTGCCCAGTTTGCAAAGATAAGAATGAAGATCATTGAGACGAAAAAAATCAGATTGTGCCAGAAGGGTCGATCTTCTTCAACTTCAGGCATCAGCATTTGCTGTTGAACTTTTTCTTCTTCATCTTTACGAAAAACAAATCCCATAATAAGCCCAATAACAATACTGAATACTATAGCTCCCACAGCTCTGGCGATTCCCATTTCTAAACCTAAAATTCTAGCTGTTAGAATTATTGCCAGAATGTTTATTGCCGGACCTGAATACAAAAAAGCAGTAGCAGGACCAAGCCCTGCGCCACGTTTATATATTCCACTAAATAACGGGAGAATTGTACAAGAACAAACAGCCAGAATTGCACCAGACACCGAAGCTACAGAATAGGCAACGATGCGTTTAGCCTTGGCTCCCAGGTACTTCATAATAGCATTTTTAGAGATGAATACTCCTATTGCACCGGCTATAAACAAAGCTGGTATCAGGCACAATAATACATGCAAACGAGCATACTCTTTAAGTAAGTGAAGCGATTCCATTACTGCATTTTGGAATCGAGCGGTATTAACTGGCAGATAAAATGCTGCCAAAAAGATCACTACCATCAATAGTAGTATTTTCCATTCATTTTTCCAATTCATTTTATATCCTTATTATAAACAACGAACAAAACTTACTTCTTGGTTTTCTGATGATTCTACTAATTTTCGTTCCCAAAGATGGCTTTAGGAACGAGATAATTCTTCCCAAAGAGGGCTTTAGGAACGAGATAATGAACTGTCATTGCGAGATTTCTTTCATAGAATTCTTTCGAAGCAATCTTGAATTGTTCAAAATAGTAAAGATTGCTTCGTTTGTTTCAGCAGGTAGAATTCCTCACAAAGACAACTTATTTCTCACATTCGCAACTTACATTGCCTTTTAAAATTTCTTTCCAATCACCTATCACGTCATGAGCCCAACAGTCATCAGCACCAGCTGCTTCACGCATTGTTAATGCCAAAATATAGCTCAGCTCTTGAACCGATGCACCTGCTTCCAGAGCTCCCTTGAAGTGCTTCAATACACATGGTTTTGAGCGTGATTTAATAGATAAAGCAAAGCAGATGAATTGATATGTCTTTTCATCAATTGATCGTTTATCTTTGTATAAATCGTCCATTTTATCCAGCATTTCGGTAAATTCAGGAAAAAATTCACTTAACATTCTCATTATTAACTCCTCAATTTAGAATTGTGTTTATTTTATTTTTATTACTATCAATAACATCTGTAAGACAGCTGAACATAGAAAGAACACAGCGGCATTGTAATTGATAATAAACACAATTTCCACGTTTTTCATCGATGATAATTCCAGCATTTTTTAAGATCGTAAGGTGCTTAGAAACAGTAGAAATGTCTGCTCCAATAAGTTCTGTGAGTTCTTTTACGCAATATTCTTGTTCATCTAATTTATGTATGATATACAAACGTGAAGCATGAGCTAAAGCTTTGCTAATGCGTGCCAGCTCTTCGTACATCTTCTTTTCATGATCTGTCATTTACACCTCCAATTTAAGCATCATTGCCTATTTGGTCAATTAGCCAAATAGAGTCAAGAAAAAAAGACACCTCAGTAAGATGCCTTTTATTAATCTTTCACTTTAACAAGATCATTTTCTTTGTAGAAGTATAAATTCCTGATCGCATTTTATAAAGATACACGCCACTTGAAACTGGATTACCTGAATCATCATCTCCGTTCCAAATTATGGAGTACGTCAATTTTTTTGACGCAGCAGCAAAGGAATTGCTGCAGTCCAAAGTTTTTACTTTCTGTCCTTTCAAATTATAAATTACCAATTCGATGTTATTTGAGATCTCCTCAGTTAAATCGAACGAGATCGTGGTTGAGGGATTGAAAGGATTAGGATAATTCTGATGTAATGAAATTTCCATTGGAGTAACAGGATCATCTACGCTTGTAGAAATAAATTCTGTTTGGGCAGCTTGCAAAATCTCAAGATCATCCCAGTTTTGAATTATTGCTACGGCATGCAGATCTTCTAAATTCCAATCTGGTTGCATTTCTACATTCAGCTCAGCTGTGTAGGTTGCAGATTCTCCAATATTAACAATTGATACATCTTCTGCTTCCGATTTTGCAACAACCAGATAAAACCATGGATTCTCATCATTATAATCTGCCCAGTTGGTAATAACGAAAAATATTTGATTATTATCGTTTGTGATATTCTCGGTTACAACAACATCTGCAGACAATCCAAAGCTCTCTTCACGAAGTTGCTCAATTTCCAGATCTATTGTAAATGAACTTTCGGTATCTACGATATCATTGTAAGAATTATGAAAATTTACCAGTGTGCAATCCCAGCCTAGAAGCAAATCTGTTCCACCAAAAGCCGCTGCTGGAAATAACGATGCCTGGTATAAAATAACTCTCTCTTGAGCACCGGGAGACATCTCAAATTGATATAAACTCCAGCTTAAAGGAATTAGATATTCAGCAGATTCGTCTAAGATATTCATTGCGCTCCGCGCAAGTCCGTCAGGTCCTCAACATTCTGGGTCTATCGTAAAGACTTCACCCACTACGTATCTCTGACTGGCAAATAAATTAAAACTAAACAAGGATAACATTATTATTAGTGCAAGTTTCATATTTCCTCCAAACAATTCATGACAATATAACGATAGCAATAATAATTCCCAATTATATTTTAATACTTAATGTATTCAAATTGTTGAATTAAGTTAGGTATTGCAATATAAAGAATAGTAATAATTGAATTACGTCCTTCGATGCAAACATCAAGTATCATTCGCTGTAGTCATTTATTGTACTTTGATAATGAGAACGGACATTCTGAGAATATTACAATTATTAAATCTGAAGTAATTGGAAGTTAAAATTCATTGATCAACTTGCGTATTTATGTAGCGTAAACAAAAACCTTGCTAATATAACCTACTCATAAATTTTGACTTACGTAATTCTCGGAAACATTTTCATTCTTTCTGGTCGTTGCAAAAAATAAATAGCAAAAGGAAACACATGAGTAATTTAGAAAAATTTGAAGACTTGGGGTTATCGGAACAATCGCTTTTGGCGATCAGTAAAAAAGGTTTTGAAGAACCTTCCCCCATTCAAAAACTAACAATACCCCTACTTCTTAAAAATGAGAAAGATATTGTTGGACAGGCACAAACAGGAACCGGAAAAACTGCCGCTTTTGGCCTGCCGATAATGGATAATATAATAGATGATACCGGAAAAGTTCAGGCACTTATTATGGCTCCAACCCGTGAACTTGCAGTTCAAGTAGCAGAAGAATTGAATTCTTACCGAGGCGGTAGAAGTATTGGCATATTGCCGGTTTACGGTGGACAATCATATGATCAGCAATTTCGTCGCCTTAAAAAAGGTGTGGAAATCATAGTAGGAACTCCTGGTCGTTTAATAGATCATTTGAATCGCGGAACATTGAAACTGGATGATTTAAAATTTATGGTTTTAGACGAAGCAGATGAAATGCTTAATATGGGCTTTATAGACGATATTGAGCTTATCCTATCTAAAACACCAAAAGAAAAAAGAGTTTTATTGTTTTCCGCTACAATGCCTCAAAGGATAGTGCAGCTGGCAGAAAAATTCATGGGTGAATACGAAGTCGTTAAAGTACCATCTAAGCAGCTAACGGTGAATTTGACCGATCAGATCTATTTTGAAGTACGAACCTCTGATAAGTTTGAAGCTTTATGCAGAATTATCGATGTTGAAAATGAATTTTATGCTCTGGTTTTTTGCCGGACAAAACTCAAAACAGATCATCTGGCTAATGCTCTTATTGATCGTGGTTATGATGCAGCATCATTACATGGTGATATTTCTCAAGCTCAAAGGGAACGAATCTTGAGTCAATTTAAGAAAAAGCGTGTAACCATACTGGTAGCTACCGATGTTGCAGCCAGAGGAATAGATATTAATAATCTTACACACGTTTTAAACTATTCATTACCACAAGATCCGGAAAGTTATGTACATCGTATAGGAAGAACCGGAAGAGCTGGAAAGCAGGGGACCGCAATTACTTTTATCACTCCATCGGAATACCGTAAATTGATGAATATTCAACGA
>JAVCCD010000264.1 GCA_030765665.1 Candidatus Tenebribacter mawsonii
GAAGCTGATGTAATATTAGACACGCTTACAATGCTCGTTGATAATGAGCAATATTCTGAAGATCTTACATTTACTTTAGTTGGTGATGAATATGTTTCACAAATTATTCATCTTCCTGTATGGGGAGACGTTTCTAGTGTTGATGTAATATCGCCTGAAAATAATTTTGAATTCCGTGTGGGAAGAGAACTTATCTGGTTCGGTAATTATGAAAATGAAGGAGCCAGTATTTGGAATGTGAATAGTGATAATGAGTGGCTTGATGATAGTGAGTTCTTTGAAGGTGAACTTTCTTTATGTATTCAGCAAAATTCAGCTAATGGATATAATATAATTACAAATCTAGAGAACAGATTAAAACGACGTACTCAAAGTGCATATTCTGTTCATGGATATGTTAAAACCCAAAACTGTGAAGGAGTAATGGTACAAGCTAGGTTCTACAATAACAGAACTGGCGGAACATTACTTGGTGCAGAAAATTTTAATCCTGTTAGTGGTGATACGGATTGGGCATATTATTTCTCTGAAATTGATGTTCCCGAAAACGTTACGTACTTCGATGTTGTTGCTAACAACGATCCTCCACTTACTGGGGAATCATTTGCCTGGTTTGATAATATTGGACTTATCGGATGGGAAGAATGGGTAGAAAAAACAGCGACACCGGACTTCGTAATAAACCCTAACGACTTCTATTATTTACAAATAAGATCGGATGAACTGCCTACTAATTCTTCAGTTCAATTTACTCATACAGCATTTGAAGAAAATCCTGTCCCACAAAATGAAAATGAAGTTCCAAATTATGTAAATGCTATTCTCAATACAAATTACCCCAATCCCTTTAATCCGCTTACAACAATTAATTTCACTATAAAAGATACTGAAGGTAAAATTAATCTCGCTGTTTATAATATCAAAGGGCAAAAGGTTAAAACACTTGTTAATGAAGTTCTCCCTGCTGGAAATCACACTAGAGTTTGGGATGGAACAAATTCCAATGGTAAACAGGTTTCAACAGGCATCTATTTTTACAAGATGGATTATAATGGAGAACATATTAATATAAAAAAATGCCTTTTATTGAAATAGAAACTATTTATATAATTTAAACTAATATTTTCTTAATTGATTAGGATATCTGGCTCGATTTTTGCATAGTATTAACCAAAATAAAATAAGGAATTTATTAATGAAAATTATTTTTACTCTATTAATTCTATCGATCATTTTGCTTTCAAGTGCTATTGAACTGGAAATATCAGGAAACTCGATACTTATTTCCGGTGATTTTAAAACACCCGATTTTTCTATTAGAAATACAGATAGCGAAGTTTTTATTAAACTGAATATTGATGAATGTACTCAATCTGGTAAAGTTGGAGATCCAGAGTTACCAGTATACTCAAAACTAATCAATCTACCAAATCAAGGCAATTACATTTTAGAAAACATTTCGTTCGATGAACAAATTATTGAGCTTGATAACTTGATCTTACCTGCGGGGTTTATTGATGAAAATGAATTGAATTCCATAGAATATCAAAAGGATGAATGGCTACCCACTGAGATTGTTACTGTATCTTCCCCCAACATTATGAGTGCGTATCGATTCTCACAGATTGCTGTTTCACCTCTGCAATATAATCCTGTTATGAATAAAATTAGAGTATTAAAAAATATTGAAATTGAATTAATTCTTGATGAATCAGATACAAACAATCCTAAACTTAAACAAAGTAACGTAAATTCGTTTTCCAAAATTGCTGGTTCAATATTAAATGAAGAGTCAATAGTAAGAACTGAACAAAATGGGAAATATTTATTTATTATACAAGATGATACTGCTCCAATATTAGATCCACTTTTACGTTGGAAAGAAAAGCTTGGTTACAAAACTAGGGTAGCAACTTTATCTGAAACAGGTTCTTCTGCTGATGATATAAAGAACTTCATCCAAAGTGCTTATGATAATTGGGAAATTCCACCTGAATATGTTGTGTTAGTTGGAGATATTGATGGTTCTATAGCAGTTCCCTCATTCTTTGTGGAAGGGTCTTATCAACCTGGTACATGGGATGTGAGTGATCACAAATATTCGTTATTAGAAGGTGACGACTATTTCCCTGACGTACTGGTAGGCAGATTATCAGTTCGTACCCAACTAGAATTGAATACGATCATCAGTAAAATAATAAATTATGAGAGAAATCCGATGATTGAAGACAACTGGCAAAATAAAGCCTTAATGATAAGCTTGGTTGATGAATGGGCAGAATATTATTCTATGAGAGAAACAGTGATGGCTGTTCGAGAAAAATTACTTGATTTTGAATATACAGCTGTTGATACTTTTATCTCACCTTATCAAAGTGGAATGTCAATATTAGCTAATATGATTAGTGATGGATACTCGTATATTAATTACCGTGGATTTGGAGGAGCGAGTTATTGGTGGGGAAACTATGGTCCATTATTTGATATTTATGCAATTGAATCTTTAAGTAATGGTTTTAAACTACCTATGGTTACAAGCATAGTTTGTGGAGGTGGTGATTTTGCAAATGCTTCTTATCCTTCCTGCTTTGGAGAGAAATGGCTTACAGCCGGTTCACCTTCCGATCCTAAAGGAGCAATTGGGTTTATTGGACCAAGTGAAGTTGATACGAAAACACCATTTAACAATGCAAATGACATGGGTATATATCAAGGAATCACCCAGGAAGGCATAACAAGTTGTGGTGAGATGATGCTCCGTGGAAAGATGGAACTTTATAATAACTATCCAAACTGTCATGCTTGGGGAAATGCATATAATTCTGATCAGTTCTATTTCTATGTCTATAATCTCTTGGGTGATCCTGGATTACAAGTTCTCACTAATACACCAAAATTATTTGAACTGATTGTTGAAGATGAAATTGCTTCTGGATCTAATTATATTGAAGTTGAAATTGAACTTAATGAAGATGATAGATCTGAATTCATTATAGCCATCACAAATCCTGATAGCCTTATTACTACAGGAATTACAAATGACCAAGGATTTGCTTACATTCCAATTGAACTTAATGCTGGTACGTATGAAATAACAGCTTCTAAGTATCAGTTTGTTCCGGTTATTTCGGAACTTCTAGTAATTGAGCAGGATATTGTTATGCTTGATGAGTATACTTGCTCTGAGGTTATTCCTGGAGCTACAATAAGTATTTCCGCAAATATCTTAAATTCTGGAAGTCAACCAGCAAATGATCTTGAGTTTGAGATCTCAACAGATGATGAGTTTATTACAATTGTAAATGGTTCTAGTACACTATCAACTTTGGCTGCCGGAGGATTCACCAACTGCGAGTTTGAAATAGAGCTTGATAATGAATGGCGAGATGGAATACAGAGTGAAATATTTTTAAATATTTTATCTGATCTTGGCGAAAACACTTTTATTATACCATTGAATATAATTTCTCCTCAATTTTCAATCTCAGATTTTATAATAGACGAACCTTATGGAAATTTACTTCAAAATGCAGTTTCATCCTTTGACCTAGAATTCTTAAATTGTGGTAATTATGATGCAGGCGAGACTTCAATACAACTTGTACCTGTATCTAATAATCTAGAAGCAATTATTGGAAATTCATCATGTTCTGAAATAGTTATTGGAGAGAATGAATTAATCCAAACTTCATTTGAGATCGAGATTAATAACGCAATTTCTGGAGAACTTGCTAAATTTAATTTCATCATTTCAGATGGAGAAAATACCTTACAAGAGATTTTGTATTCCTACCCAATTGGGGTTATCTCAGAAGAAAGTCCTACATTTTGCGATCAGGGGTACATGGCAATAGAATCATCTGATGTTGGAAATTTCACAGCTCCTGTATATAACTGGAATGAGATAAATCCTGCTTATGGCGGACAAGGAAGTACCGTTGAAGGTGGACATGTTACTGGAACTGATGGTTTCACCAAGACTATTGATCTTCCTTTTCATTTTCAATATTTTGGGATTATCTATGATGAAATTTCGGTTTGTTCTAACGGATGGATTACAATGGGAGATACCGATCTGATGTTTTTTAGGAATAAAAATATTCCTTCCGGTGTTGGCTCAAAAGCAATGATAGCACCTTTCTGGGATAATTTAATTAATAGCAATGTTTTCTCCTATTACGATGATGTTGAAAATACTTTCATCATAGAATGGTATAATTGTAGAAATTATCATAGTTATTCTTATGAAACTTTCCAAGTTATTTTCTATGATCCAATTCATTATCCGTCTATTAATGGTAATGGTGATATTCTTTTCCAGTATAATTTAATAAATAATAATGACACCTATGATAATTATGCAACTATTGGAATTGAAAACGAAACACAAACAGATGGTTTGCTGATAACTTTTGCAAATACATACGCTCCAACAGCTCATGTAATTGAAAATGAAACTGCAATATTATTTACTGCTAATGGTGACCCACAAGTTAATATTGATGATAATCTTATTTCTAACGAACCTAAACTTTTTCAAAACTATCCAAATCCGTTTAATCCTACTACAACTATTTCGTTTGCTATGAATGATGAGAATTTTGAAGATTTAGAGTTAGTAATCTATAATATAAAAGGGCAGAGGATAAAACAATTAGAAATTAGAAATGTTAAATTAGGAATGAATGAAGTTGTCTGGAATGGTGTTGATGAATTTGGCAAATCGATTTCTTCAGGAGTTTATTTCTATAAATTGGTTGGAGATGGTAAAACTATAGATACAAAAAAATGTTTGTTACTTAAATAATCTATAAAAAAGGAGTTTTTGTGGGAAAGGTCTATTTAGTAATTGCGATATTGGCAATTATTGGTCAGCTAATTAGTTTAGAATTTTCTGAGATCAATAATACATTTCATGTGAGCGGAAGCTTTGAAATAGATGAGATCACAACAGAAGTTACCGAGGAAATCACTGTTGATAGAATTGCAATTTCTGATTGTAAAACCAGTATGATCTCAGATATCTTTGAATTACCTATTTATTCTAAACTTATTTCACTTCCAAACACTGGAAATTATAAATATACAAATTTTAGTTACGATTACGATGAAATTGTACTTTCCAATAAAATTGCTCCTGTAGAATTTAATGAACAAGAGACAATCTATAATGTTGATGATTGGTTCCCAAAAGAAATTATTACAATAGCTAAACCCTCAATAATGCGTGGGAATAGATTTACTCAAGTTTCCATCTCCCCCATACAATACAATCCTAAACAGAATATTATCAGAGTTATAAAAGATATTGAAATTGATTTTGAGATTGATAGTTCTGATAATAGAAATCCTTTGACTAAAGAGATTCCTGAATCGCATTTTAGTAACATTATTACCAAAATGATCCTCGGCTCAGGTAGTAGAACTAGTGCTGCTGGAGGAGAATATCTTTTTATTGCACCAAATAGCGTTACAAGTATCTTACAACCGCTTTTAGAGTGGAAACAAAAACTTGGATTTAACACTAAGCTTGCTATAATTGAAGAAATTGGAACAACCGCTGAAGAGATAAAGCAATATCTTCAAAATGCTTATGACACTTGGGAAAATCCACCCGAATTTGTTGTTCTGGTTGGAGACGTTTCTGGAACGATTCAATGCCCGGCATTCTATGTTGAAGGCTATTTCACACCATGGGATGTTAGTGATCATAATTATACGCTATTAGATGGTGATGACTATTTCCCTGACGTATTTATTGGTAGACTTTCTGCCCAAAGTCAGATAGATTTGATGACCATAGTTTCTAAAATTATTAATTATGAACAACATCCTTTTATGGAGATTCCATGGCAAAATCGTGCATTAATGGTTGGCTTTGTTCATGAATTCAATGGCTATTCACAACGTGAAACTTTAATGGGAATCAGAAATAAACTCCTTGATTTTGAATATGCTGTAGTGGATACATTTATAAATCCGTGGCAGCAAGGACAAACCTTGCTGGCAAACTCGATAAGTGAAGGTGAATCTTTTGTTTGCTATCGTGGCACAGGATCTCCATCAAGTTGGGGAGGTTTTCCTACTACCATGTTTAATTTAGATGATATTGATCTGTTAAATAATGGGTTTATGCTTCCTCTGGTAACAAGCATGACTTGTGGTGGTGGAGATTATGCTTCGGAACAATTTTCAACAAGTTTTGGTGAGAAATGGGTTTCGGTTGGAAGCCCTTCAGAACCAAAAGGCTCTATTGGATTTATTGGACCAAGTGAATATGATACAAAAACCTGGTTCAACAACCCTAATGCTGCAGGAATCTACCAGGGAGTAACTCAAGAAGGATTGTTCCGATGTGGTGAAATGTTACTGCGTGGAAAGATGGAACTTTATAATAATTTTCCAAATAATCATGCTTGGGGTGGTGCACTTAATTCTGATCAATTCTATTTTTATGTTTATAATCTTTTAGGTGACCCAGGTTTACAAATATTAACAGATATTCCTAAAGAAATTGAAGTTACACATGATTCTAATATCCCTCTTTCAGCAAACTTTCTAGAAGTTCAAATATCTAACTCAGAAGATGACCTGGCAGAATTTACTATTGCAATTACTTCTGAAGATAGCCTTGTAGCAACTGGGATTACGAATGCAGATGGAATTGCCCAAATTCCAATTGATCTTTCAGCTGGAGATTATGAAGTAACAGCTTCAAAATACTGTTATATCCCTGTTACAAATGAGCTTGAAGTTACTACTAATGCGAATCTGGCATTAGATTCTTTTTCTTTTACAGGTGACCTCGTATCGGGAAATGAATCATCATTAGAATTTGCAATTGAAAATGTTGGATCTTCAGTTATTGAAAACATTACAATCTCACCTGTTTGCAATAATGAAAACATCACATTCACAAGTGAGCCAATAATAATTGATCTTTTAGAAATTAGCGGTAATCATTCGGGGCAGTTTGATATACAAGTTTCTGAAGGTTGGCAAGATGCTGTAGAGGTAAATATTTTTCTGGAAATAACTTCTGATAGTGGAGATTTTGAATTCTTGATCCCAACCCAAATTGTCTCACCAGAACTCATGGTTTCTGAATTCACTGCACAAAACCCATCTAATTGTCTTATCCAGAATGAGACTACAAACATAACGATCGAACTCATGAATTATGGGAATTATGACACGAGTGATTTCCGAGCTGAACTTATTTGTACAAATGAAAAAGCAATAATTGAAAACTCAATATCTAACTATACCAATATTCAGCAAAATGATACTGGAATTGGTAACTTCTCTGTTACACCAGAAAATGTGATCTCTGGTGAACTTGCACAATTTGAACTGATTATCACAAATACTGGTAATGTACTTCAAAATATAAATTTCAATTTTCCAATTGGAATCATAGATTCTTCAAGTGTTACATTTTGCGAAAATGGATATTATGCAATAGAGTCATCTGATATTGGAAATTTTGATGTTCCTGAGTATGACTGGATAGAAATTGATCCTACCTATGGTGGAGATGGTGCACTTCTAGATGCTGATCATACAATACCCGATGGATTTTCTAAAGTTATACCACTTCCATTCCAGTTCAATTATTTTGGCAGTTTCTATGATCACATCTCTGTTTGTTCCGAAGGTTATATTTCATTAGATACAACACCACTTGTGTTTCATAGAAATCGTAATATCCCTTCCGCTGTAGGTCCTGCTGGTATGATCGCACCTTTCTGGGATAACCTTATTGATGGAAGAATTTATGTTAAGTACGATGAAGAAAACAATTATTTTGTTATCCAATGGTCAGATTTTAAAAGTGAATTTGATGAAACTAATGAAATATTCCAAGTAATTTTATATGACACTGAATCCTACTTTACTGCGGATGAAAATAAATTGATGAAGTTCCAATATAAAGAGATCAATAACTATGATCAGGATAATAATTATGCGACTGTAGGAATAGAAAATTATCAGCAAAACAGTGGATTGTTAATTACTTTTGCCAATATCTATCCAAATACTACTCATGAATTGCAGAACGAAACGGCGATACTATTTTGTAACGATTCACAAAACAATATTCCTTTCATTAGTATAGAGCCGGAAGATTTTACTTTCTCTGTTGCTGCAGATTCAATTTTTACTGTTGACCTTAACATTTCAAACGAACTTGGTTCTTCTGATATTTCCTATGATATTTCTCTTGCACATTTTGCCACTATTCCACCTGATTATTCCTCTAACTTTAACGAAGAATATTCAAGAAATATTGAAAATAGCCAGATCTTTAATATGACAAATACATACATCCCAATTGAGCCAATGAATTTCCTATTCTATTTGATCTATAATAATCTTGATGGCGAAGGTGTAAATGGTATTACTATTGATTTCCCACTCGGATTTTACGTGAATAGTGCAACTGATATTGAAGGGTTAGATTGCAATGGAGAAACTGGTGACGGAGCCGAAGTAAGCTGGGGTTTTGAGGTTGGGAACAGCATCTCACCTACATCTACCACTTCCATATTGGTGAATGTTACAATTGATGAGAATCAAGTTTCACCTGTTAATATTGGTTGGTTTATTCAGGGAGATGGATCTGGATCTGCTCCACACGAAGTTAGTGGTTCCTTCATTGTGAATCCAACCGAGGATAATTATTTTTGGGTTACGTATCCTAATGGTGGAGAAACTATAGTTCCATCAATTCCATATACATTAAGTTGGGAAAAATATGGTGATGCAGAGTTTGTTAAGCTATTTTTATCTAGAGATAATGGATCAAATTTTGATATTATAGATGACATGGCAGAAAATTCAGGAGAATACTCATATACATTTAGCGGACCTCTTAGCGATGATTGCTGGTTTGCTGTATCAACTTTAGATGAGAGTACTTTCGATGTTTCCGATAGTGTTTTCTGTATTTCTGCATTTAGCGTTACTCATCCTGCCGAAGGTTCTATATTATCTTATGGTTCACAAGATACATTGTTATGGATAAATTCTGGAAATTATGAAGATGTACAGATTGAATTTTCTTCTAATAACGGATATTCATGGGGTATATTAACTGAACTTACAGAAAATAATGGCTCTTTTATTTATGACATCCCAGGACCACCCTCCGAATATTGCATGTTTAGAATTAGTAACACCGAGGATGATGTACAAAGTATTTCACCTACTTTCACAATTGTAGATTCACCTGTTAATTGGCTTTCAATTGAAAATACAAGTGGAATTATTCCGGCTGGTGAGGTAGAAAATAATCCTTTCACAATTATCACTGAAAGATTAGCTCCAGCAACTTATGTTGCTGTGATAAAGGTTATTACAAGTATCGGACAGGTATTAAATATACCAATCACTTTAGAGGTTTATTCAACTATTCCTCCTTCTCAAGAGTACATACTCAAACAAAATTATCCAAATCCATTCAACCCATTCACAAGAATTGAATATGATGTTCCAATTGCTAGTAATGTTACAATTAAAGTATATAATATTAGAGGTCAATTTGTAAAAAAACTTATTGACGAACCTAAAGAACCTGGAAGCTATGAAACTTATTGGGATGGAACCGATAATAAGAACAGAAAAGTAAGCTCTGGTGTTTATTTCTATCAGCTAAATTCAGGAAGTTCCACAAAAGCAAAAAAAATGATGCTAGTTAAATAAATAATAAAGGGAGAAAAAAATGAAAAAATTTTCAATATTGTTAATCTTGTTAGTAGTTAGTGGTTTGCTATTTGCTACGGAAACTATTACAGCACAATTACAAGATGAGATGGACGTCTCGTCAGATAATGATTTTATTCGTGTGAATATCTCATTTAGAGATAATTATAATTCACAGCAAATGATATCTGAAACTAAAAACATGGTGAAGCAAGACAAAAGAGATTATGTGACTTCTACACTTAAAGAATTCACTGCTCAAGTTCAAGAGGACTTGATTTCCCAACTGAACGAATTAGAAGCTACTTCTCAAGTTAGAGAAGTGAAATCAATTTGGTTGGTTAATGTTGTTAATTGTGAAATGACTAAAAGTGCAATTAATGCAATTTCAAATAGAAGTGAGATTGCTTCGATCGATTATGATGAAGAGAGAAATATCCTCTTAGCTCCAAAAATCAATAAGAATTCAGACGAATCACTTCATGAGACAAGAGACGGAAGAGAGATTACATGGAATGTGACAAAAGTAAATGCTGATGATGTTTGGGCTCAAGGATATTTTGGTTCAGGGATAGTTGTTGCTGTATTAGATACAGGTGTAAATTATAATCACACAGATTTGAATGACCATCTCTGGAGTCATCCGGATTATCCAAATCATGGTTACGATTTTGTTAATGGTGATGATAATCCTATGGATGATCATGGGCACGGAACTCATTGTGCAGGAACTGTAGCTGGTGATGGTACCTCCGGTTCACAAACCGGTATGGCTCCTGAAGCATCAATAATGTGTATTAAACTTTTAGATTCAACTGGAAACGGAAGTGAATCTGTTTGCTGGACAGCAATTGAATTTGCTGTAGATAATGGAGCAGATGTTTTGAGTATGTCTTTTGGTTGGCAGCATAATTGGGGAACAAATAGAATTAGTTGGAGAAATGCCATGGATTATGTTTATGCAGCTGATGTTTTTGCGTCTGTAGCTGCTGGAAATGAAGGTAATCAACAAGGTTCATATCCCATTCCAGATAACGTAAGAACTCCTGGTGACTGCCCTCCCCCATGGTTACATCCAGACCAAACACTTACAGGTGGAATTTCCTCTGTAGTGTGCATTGGTGCAACAGATAGTAATGACAATCTTGCTGGTTTTTCCGGAAGAGGTCCTGTAACATGGGAAACTGTTGCTGGATTTAATGACTATGCTTATAATCCGGGAATGGGTCTGATCCGACCTGATATTTCAGCTCCTGGCGATAATATAAAATCTTTAGATTATTCAAGCAATACTGGTTATGCTTCTGGCTGGAGCGGAACTTCAATGGCTACACCTTGTGTAGCTGGTGTTATAGCATTAATGCTCTCAAAAGATTTTACTCTCACACCAACACAGATAGATCAAATAATTGAGGAAAATGTTGCAGTTGCACAAAATCCAAAAAACAATAATTTTGGGTCTGGTAGAATTGATGCTCTTGCTTCAGTTAATGCTGTTCCTACACCGAACACACCACCAAACGCTGCTGTAAGCCCGAATCCTGCAGATAGTGCTGAGAATATTGCTGTAAATACAAATTTAAGTTGGATGAACGGTGGCGGAGCTGCTTCTTATGAAGTATTTTTTGGTACTGATAATCCTCCAACAAATATTGTGAACGGTGAAGAAGTTACAACTTCGTCTTATGATCTAACAGAGGTCATGGAATTCAATTCAACCTACTACTGGAACATTAATGCCATAAACGATTTTGGGAATGCTGAAGGTCCGATTTGGAGTTTTACAACAGCAGGTCCAGCTGATGAAGATTTTGAAACTGGAGATTTTTCACTATACGCATGGGAGTTTGCAGGAAACCAGGATTGGATAGTGCAAACCAGTGAAGTTTATGAAGGAACATATTCTGCAAAATCAGGAACTATAACTCATAGCCAATCTACAGAATTGGAAATAACTATGGATGTTGAAGAAGATGACATAATTTCTTTCTATACAAAGATCTCTTGCGAAGACGACCAGAACAACAATTGGGATTACATGGCATTTTATATTGATAGTGTAGAACAGGAACGTTGGGATGGAGAAGTTGGCTGGAGTTATAAGACTTATGATGTTAGTACTGGAAACAGAACTTTTAAATGGACGTATACAAAAGATGAAAGTGTGAGTACTGGTTCAGATTGTGCATGGTTAGATTACATAACCTTCCCAAGTGTAGCACCACAACCACCTGTTCTAGTTTTCAATCCTGAAGAATTTGTATTTGAAGCTTTAACAAATGATATCATTACTGATGAGCTTTCAATAGAAAACACAGGTTCTGGAATTGGAACATATTCTATTGAATTGATCTATACCGGTAATTGGTTAGAACTTGATTCTTACTCTGGTGATGTTGAACCTGATGAGATCGATACAATATTGCTTACGATAAACCCTGATGGCTTGGAAAACGGTGACCACTCAGCAGAGATAAGCATTACGGATAACAGAAATGTCACTGTGATCCCTGTAACTCTTACAGTTGATATGGTAGATGCAAATAACAACTTGATCAATGCTAATACTCTTCTTGGTAATCATCCGAATCCGTTCAATCCAAGCACAACCATCTCTTTTTCTCTTATTGAACAAAGCAACATTGAAGTATCAATTTATAGTATTAAGGGACAAAAAATTAAAACTCTTGTAAAAAGCTCTTTTGGAACAGGAGTTCATTCTACAGTTTGGAATGGAAATAATGATTCCGGAGAGCCGGTAAGTTCTGGAGTTTACTTCTATAAATTAAGGGTAAATGGTAAAACGGAAGCAACAAAGAAAATGTTGCTACTTAAATAGTGACATATGTCCCCTCGGGTTGTGTTATATTATAAATAAAGACCTGAGGAGGCATAATGAGAGAACGCAAAAATCAATTAAGCAGGATTGAATTAAAAAGTTTTGAGGGAGAGTTTTTGTA
>JAVCCD010000305.1 GCA_030765665.1 Candidatus Tenebribacter mawsonii
CATTATATGAAAAAGTAAAAAATAAAGAATTCAATTACCCTGAATTGGCGATAAGAACACTATCGAATATTGAAAATAAATTTGCTGACAGCACAATGGTTGAATATAAAAAGCAGCATAAAAGATCACAAAAATTATTTATTAAACTTATTACAAACTCGGATGAACGCATTCGAGCTGAAGCTGTGAAAGCAGTCTATTTGAATTGTGATAAAAAGAAAAAAAAGTGGCTTGAAAATTTTATGAAAGATGAGAAGAATCCATTTGTAAAAGCTGCTTATGAAGAGATTATTAGAAAAGATAAAAATGCTCACAGATGAACACGGATAAACACGGATATAAATGAATGAATAATGCAGGTTCATTCCGGCAGGTGCCGGATTGAACCGGAATTTTTCGGACGCATCAAAATGATACATCCTGCATTTGGTTTGAAAAATTATTAAGAAAGATATAGAGGGGAAAAGATGAAAAAGATTTTAATAATTCTCAGTTTGATTTTTGTAACAACACTAATGGCTGTAGAACCGCATTTTATGAGCTGGCCTGCCATCTCACCGGATGGTGAACAAGTTTGTTTCGTTTATAAAAGTGATCTGTGGTTGGTTCCTTTTGACGGTGGAGAAGCCCAGCGTATAACTTCAACAGATGCGGAGGAATGGCATCCAAAATTCTCACCTGACGGTAAAAAGATAGCTTTTAATTCCAATAGAGATGGATGGACGGGTATCTATCTTTACACATTGGAAGACGGAGAAATTGAAGTCGTGAATAGAGAAGAATTAAATATTTTAGACTGGTTTCCAAACAGCAAATCTCTTCTAACACGTGGTTATGAAACCGGAAAAGGGAATATCTTTTATGAAGTAAAACTAGACGGTTCTTACAAAGAGATCACATCCTTTGCGGGAAGGAATGCAAATCTCTCTAAAGAAGGGAATAAAATTATCTTTGATAGAAGAGGTGATGTCTATCGTGAATCATATACAGGTAGCTATAATGGGGATCTATGGGTTTATGAAATAAAAGAAAAATTATTTACCAGATTAACTGAAACTGAGCTTTCAGAGAAATTTCCGGTTTACTCTTCAACTTCCAACAGCATTTATTTTGCAGCTTCAGACGGTGATGTGTTCCAACTTTATAAAGTAGATAATAATAATTTTGAGCAACGTGAGAAGCTTACAAAATTTAAAAAATGGTCTGCTCGGAATATTGCAATTGCTAAATTGAACGACCGTATTGTGTTCGAGCGATTTGATACTCTTTGGAAATACGATCCAGCCACAAAAAAAGCTGTAGAACTAAATGTAGAAGTTGACCAGGATTGCTATGTGAATCTGTTAGAGAGAGTGGATGTGAAGAATGAGGCTTCCAATTATGCTATTTCTGATAATGGAAAACTTGTTGCATTCACTTACAAATTTGATCTTTTTGCATTTCCCGAAAAAGGAGGAGATGTAAGACAAATAACTCATGACCAGAAAGGTGTTGGGTATCTTGAAATTTTAAGCGATAACCAGACGATTCTCTTTACAAAAAGGATCGACGGGAAATTACAGTTGTACAGAGTTAACATTAAAGACATCTCTAATATTGAGAAGATCGAATGGAGTGATGATAAATATATCAACTGGATCGTGCGGGAAGGAAAAACTATAGCTTTCGGATTTTCCGATGATAATAGAAAACGTCAGGTCGCTCTGGCAGACAGCTTGGGCAATAATATTCATACAATTATTTCTGATCAATATGTATCTTACAATTTTAAAATAAGTCCCGATGAAAAATATGTTCTCTATCGGGAGACACTTCCAGAGGAGTGGACTGAACATATCTATTTGTATGATATAGAGAATAATAAAAAAGAATTACTTTATAACTTTGATGGTAGGTTATCTGGTTTCTTCTGGGGTAAGGATAATAAATCTGCTTTCTTTAGTGAAAACGGGAATATAAGACGAGCTGATCTGCTAGCTAGAAAAGATTTCTATAATGAAGAAGATAATTGGAAAGATATCATAGATCCGCCGGCAGAAAAGAAAGACGAAGATAAAAAACTTGATGATAAGAAAGATAAAAAGAAAGATCCGCTGAAGATAGACACAGAAGGTTTTGAAGACAGAATTACTACGATAGTTTCTAAACCGGGAAATAACTGGATAGCTCATGTTAAAGATGATTCAACATTCTATTACGTGAATTACAATAATAAAAAATACACTTTAAGAAAAGCAGATTATACAGGTGAAAATGATAAGTTGGTTACTTCTATTTCTAATGATCCCGGGAATTTGAAATTTAACGAAAAGAACAAGGTTTTCTATTATATTCTTAAAGACAAACTATACAAATATACCCCGAAAAAAGGAAAGAAAGCAGAACTCATAAAAATGGATTACAAATATTCCTACGATAGATTCCAACTAAATAATGATATCTTCCAACAGGTCTGGGTTGAGTTTGGTAAGGGCTTTTACGACCCTGATATGCACGGTGTGAATTGGAAGAGATCTAAGAAGGAATTTTCTAAATATCTGCAGTTCGCTGATGATCCTTCCATACTAAAAAAGATAATTGATGAAATGATAGGTGAAGTGAATGCATCGCATACAGGATTTTATCCGCGTAATGATTCCGAATATAAAACCTATACAACTGCTTATTGCGGATTTGAACTCGATTATACAGATTTTCCCCAAAACGGTATTACGATAAAAAAGATCTATAAAAAATCAAAATTAAATAAACCGCATAACATTAAAGCGGGAGATATTCTGCTTTCTGTTGATGGAAAAGAAGTTGGTGAAGGTTTAGATATTATTGCTCAATTCAAAAATAAAATTGGAGAGAAGATAAAACTGGGAATAATGTGCGATGGCGGCATGAAAGTGGTTACCATAAAAGGATTGAGTAGCCGGGAGAATTACGCTCTTTTTTATGATAACTGGGTAGAAGAACGAAGGATAAAAGTTGAAGAATTATCTGATGGAAAGATCGGTTATCTTCACATAAGAAGTATGAACAATTCCAGTTATCAAAAATTTGTTCAGGATCTGTTTGCCGAAAATGCTGATAAGAAAGCCCTTATAATTGATGTAAGAAATAACGGTGGTGGTTACATTCATGACTGGCTTGTAGAATTATTGACTAAAAAGCCATATGCACTAAGTACTTACAGAGGCTTTGATGGTAAAGTGAAATACCAAAATCCCGGTAATACAGTAGATGTTCCTATGGCTTTATTGATAAATGAGAACTCCTTCTCTGATGCTGAAATTTTCCCGACACTATTTAAACAATTAGATCTTGGAACTGTGATAGGAATGCCTACCAGCGGTTCAGTTATTGGAACAGGACATTATACATTTATGGACGGTTCCAGTATGAGAATGCCTTCTACTGGATGGTATACTCCAACTGGTTTGAATATGGAAGGAAATGGTGCGATCCCTGATATCTTTGTTGACCCCACTCCCCAGCAGATAATTAACGATGATGATGTTCAACTTAAAAGAGCTGTGGAAGAGTTGTTGAAAACGCTGTAGCGTTTTCAATTAGGGATTAGGGATTAGGGATTAGGGATTAGGGATTAGGGATTAGGGATTAGGGATTAGGGATTAGGGATTAGGAATTAGGGATTGAGAAAGATCTGTCTTTATGTCTTACAAGCCGAAGCAACATTCTTGTTTTACTTATCAACTTAGGCACTTTTCTCGTCATTTCAATTTTCTTCTCATTTTCTCTTCCAAATACTTTAATTATTGACATTTAGTTTTCATTTTTGCAGTTTTGTTTATCAGATTCACAAGAAAGAAAAATTGATTTTAATTAAAGCGGAATAAGGTGAATTGAAGAGTTGAACAATAACTCCCAGAGAAAAAGTTATTGTACAACAATTTACTGTAACTATAGGTTAGTTATGCGCCATAAAAAATTGGGCGCAGCGTGCACATGTTAGGTCTATTCAGGAGAGAAATACAATTAGTTGACTTGAAAGATTGAGTGTTTGAAGTGTAGAGAGTATTGATGATTCAAGAAAATATGATCGAAAAAAAGTGAGTAATTAAAGATGAATATTACAAAAAGTTTATTGATTGAATTACAAAACAGACTTAAAGTTGGTACTCGAAGAGGTGTACATTTAAATGCTATTCCTGGTCGATCTAGATATAAATTTGATCTTACAAGACTCTCTCATATTGATTCTAATCTTCCTAACAACTTCATTAATTCATTGTTACAAGATCAACCGATGAGATTCAAAATAAGCTGGAAGAATAATGTTCCTGACTTAAATACACTTTTCGAAGATGACCAAATGCAATTAGTAAAGATTACAAAATCATTTGAAAATCTTATTAATCAAACAGATGCCATAGAATCAGAAAAAGGTATAAATACTTTTGGTTTTGGTTTTCCAATACTTATCAGGCGTGATCAATCAGACAGAAAGTTAACAGTCGCTCCAATTCTAATTTGGTCACTGCGAATAAAAAGAAGCAAAGAATTTAATACTTGGGTAATACAAAGAGACGATGATGACCCGATTTACATCAATGAAGTGTTAATCAATCATCTACAAAGTGATTCTAAGATTGAAGTCGAACAATTATCTTCTGATTTGCTAGATGATGGTCTTATTGATAAAGAAGAACTTTTAGATATTTGTGTAAATCTTATTGAAACTATCAACAGCACTATTCCAGAAGATTTAAGAGATACTTTCAGAGAAAAACTTGAAAATATCAATTCAATCTCTGATAAAAAACATTATGAAAAATTACCAATTACTTCAAATAATTCATTTATCGAATTCGGTGGGCTATTTTCAATTTTTGAAGTTCAGAAACAAAATATCATTCACGATTATGGAAACCTTCTTGAACTTGAAGGAGCTACAATTGATTTAGAAGACATTGAAGAGCATTCTTTTCAACCAATTTCATCAGTTGAAACAGATCCTTCCCAACAAAGTATTTTGCACTCATTGAATTCAACACGGAATATTTTAATTCAAGGACCTCCTGGAACAGGGAAAAGTCAGTCATTAACAGCAATTTTAGTTAATGCTTTAGAAAACAAGAAAAAAATAATAGTAGTATGTGAAAAAAGAACTGCATTAGAAGTACTACATAATTCGCTTAATGATAAAAGGTTAAATTATCATTGTGTTTTGATTAAAGACATTGTAAAAGACAGAAGAGTTGTTGTGAATTCGGTCAGAGATAGAGTTGATAATTCTTCTTATAAAAAATACATATATAACCATTCAAAAGAAAATTTAGATACAATAATCAATAAAGCTAAATCTCTAATTGATTCAATTAATAAAAAGCATCTCAAATTAGAAAAAAAGCTAATTGGTAGTAAAAATTGGACACATATTGTTGGCTCATTATTGTCTGAACTAAAAGGAAATGAAGAAGAATATAAACTTGATATTGAAAAAGGAATTTTTAAATATGACTCAACTGAACTCAATGATTTTCTTGAACTTATTAGAAAAGGTCATAATCTTTATAATGATTTCAAACCAAATAAAAAGGTTTCTTTTTTAAACTCCTCAAAACTACTAGGAGATAATCCATTTCTAATTGAGCAACAATTAGAAATGGATTTTTTTAATTATAAGACTAAACTAACTTCAATTATATCAAATATCTCAAAATATAAATCTGAATATATTCATAAAAGGGACTCTCAACTTAATATTCAACTAAGTTCAATTAGTGAAATCGAAAACGAATTTCAAAACATATTAACTAAGAACAATAAAAATAATGACTTCTACTTTGAAGATAAAACTAGAAATTTATTTTATAAAATATCTTCATTATTTTCAAAAGAAAAGAAACAAACAATTTTAGATCAAAAACAAGCAAACTCTCTTTTTCAAAAGTTAAAGTCAAAAATAGATTGTTGTAACGATATAAAATCTTTACATTTACCGCTTGAACTTGAAGAGAAAGTTGCAAGCCTATCTCGTTTTAAAAAGACTTTAAAAGAAACGATTGCAGAATTTAAAAATGGAGTTGATCTTGAATTTCAGAAATTAAATTTAACCCAAGATAGAGATGAAACTTATGAAACTGATACATCAAAATTAATAAAAACAGGGATCAGTTCTTTGAAAGAAAAAATACTACTTGATGCTTGGTCTAAAGAACTTATCGATTCTAAAGATGAAAAAACAATAATCCAGAGTATCAACAAATTAATACAAATTAAAGAAGATTATTTTAATAACGATAATGATTTATTTTCTATTGAGTTTAAGTGGTTTCAGTTTTATAATTCACTTACAAAATTAAATAAAATAATAATTGATCAATTGCTTGAAAAATCAAATTGGAACAAAGTATTTTTACTCTACTATTTAAATTCAATGTTAATCAATTCTGCAAACACTGATTTACCAACAAATGATAATGATCATATTGAATTAAATAAATCTTTGGAAAATCTAGAAAAAGAACAACTGAGATTCATTAGGGAATATTGGTTCTCAAAACAAATTGATTCAACTAGAGATTTTTATCAAGAACACGCTAACTTAACAGTAGAAAATTTATACAATAAGCGAAAAAGCAATAAACACAGACGCCTTTCATTAAGACAGATAATTGAATTCGATATTGAACTTTTTACTACTTTTTTCCCGATAATCTTAACAACTCCTGATGTTTGCTGTAATTTGTTTGAAGGCAAGAATAAATACTTCGATATTGTAATGTTTGATGAAGCAAGCCAGCTAAAGTTAGAAGATAATTTACCTGCTTTATTAAAAGGAAAACAAATAGTAATTGCAGGTGACGAGCACCAAATGCCACCATCGAATTATTTCAGTAAAATCTTTGATGGATCAATTGATGATGAAGATGAATTTGAGGATGATGGAGCAGAAAAGATTTTATCAGATGGATTATTGTCTTGTGAATCACTACTGGAGTTTGCTGAGGAATTAAATTTTGAAAAAAAATATCTGGATTTTCATTATCGTTCAAGACATCCATACTTGATTGATTTTTCAAATTACGCTTTTTATAAACAAAGATTAAAACCACTTCCAAATAGATTTGAATATACACCAATAAAATATATTCAAGTAAATGGTACTTATTCAGACCATACAAATGAAGTAGAAGCTGAAACAGTTTTATCAATAATTGATAATAATATAAATCGTATGCCAAACGGTGGATATCCTTCTGTCGGTATTGCAACTTTTAATATTCATCAACGCAATCTTATCTTGAGTAAGATTAACGAAAGAAGAAAATTTGAAAAGTTCTCTGATTTTAATGAGAAAATATTAGAACTTGAAGAAGATGGTTTATTTGTAAAAAATCTAGAAAATATTCAAGGTGATGAACGGGATGTAATAATTCTAACAACCACCTACGGCATAAACAAAGATGGAAAATTTGCTCAACGGTTTGGTTCAATCAATCATCAAAAAGGCTATAAATTACTTAATGTAATTATAACAAGAGCTAAATATAAAGTTTATGTATGTTCCTCGATACCAGAAGAAGTTTTCCTTAATTTCAAAGAACATTTATCTGTAGAAGGTTCTAATAATAGACGTGCTGTCTTTTATGCATATTTAGCTTACTCTAAGGCAGTTAGTGAAAATGAATCAGAACAAAGATTATCTATTTTAAACGCTCTTGCAGATAATACAAGCAACACTTCAACACTCGATATATTTAATGCTGAACTTGAGTCACCATTTGAAGAAGAAGTTTATCAAGCATTAGTAGAGAATTTTGATGAAAATAAGATAATTCCTCAATATCAATTTGGTGGTTTTCGTATTGATCTCGTTTATGATTCAAAAATCATCGGTATTCCCAAAATTGCTATTGAATGTGATGGAGCAGCATACCATTCTAGTCAAGAAGCATATTTATATGACAAACATAGACAAAAAATTCTTGAGGGTCACGGATTTGTTTTCCATAGAATTTGGAGTACTAATTGGTGGAGAAGCTCCAAAAGAGAAATAAATAAACTAGTTAAATTTATTAAAAAGATAGAAGAAAGTAGAGCTTCTTCATTCAAAGATAACTCAAAGGTTAGTTTAGCTTTTACTGATAATGTTGAAAGTTTCCATACAAAATTTAACTTTATATATCAAAACGATGTAAAAGAAACTATTGATTCATTCCATAAAAAAGAAATCAAGAAAACTAAATCATACGTTCAGAAAGAATCTGAGATTTCAAAAAATGAAATCGATTTCAAGGGAACTGAAAAAGCCATTCAAATTGTAAAACTAAATAGTGAGATTAAAATAAAATATCTTAATAATAACAACGATATTACTGTGAAAATTGTAAAAAGAAATGTATCAGAAAGAAACATTGAGAATGGAATACATTTACTAAACATTGCTTCACCCTTAGCAAAAATTTTAATTGATAAATCTATAGGTGAGATCGTAAAATTTGGTAAACTAGATAATTATATTGAAATATTAGATGTTATAAATGAATGATGCGAAAGATGAATAGACCTAACAAAACACTCCACATTCAGATTGTAAGAAAAGCGAGAAGAGTCGTGGCGCACGCCAAACATTATGCGAAACTATGAGAAATAACAGGTGTATTTGTTCTAACGTATTAAATTCTTTTGAACAAATATGCTTTATAAAAAGTATGTATGTATTAAGGAAGAAATGAAATCAATATCAATTATTATTGGATTGTTAGCAGGATTACTTTTTGGTTTAGCTACACCATTCAGCAAATTTCTGTTGTCTCAACTTAATAGTTTTCAATTGGCAGGCTTACTCTACTTAGGTGCTGCACTGGCTTTTTTACCATTTATAATTAAGAATTGGAAGATTGAATACTCTTCTCTAAAGCGAAATAGAAAAAAAGGACATATCGGCAAAGTGATTTTTTTTGGTGGAATTTTGGGTCCTCTGTTTTTGATGATTGGTTTAAAAACTGCCAATTCAATGTCTGTTTCAATCTGGCTGAATTTAGAATTGGTTGCAACAGCGGTTTTGGGTGTTCTCATTTTTAAAGATCAATTAGATCGTTTTGCAGTCATAGGCGTAATTATAACATTATGTGCAGGAATAATCGTTTCATCGCAAGAATCCGGAAGTGGTATCATTTCAGGTATTTTCATACTCTTTGCTTGCATATCCTGGGGATTTGATAATCATTATACAGCTATTATTGACGGAGTTTCTCCTCAGACGATTACATTCATCAAAGGTGTTTTTGGTGGTTTAACTAATTTAATAATTGGTTTGTTAATCAGCAAAGGAGAAATCCAACTCAATTATATTCCCATTGCGCTGTTAGTTGGAATTTTTTCTTATGGGATCAGTATTGTGTTCTATGTAACTTCTGCCCAAAACTTAGGTGCAACCAGAAGCCAAATACTTTTTAGCACTGCACCATTCTGGGGTATTTTCGCTGCCTACATTTTTCTTGGTGAACCTTTAAGTCTGATAATTTTGTCTTCATTTGCTCTCTTGGTTATCGGAATCATCTTTACTAATTTATCCGCACACGAACATGAGCATTATCATAAAAGCAATGTCCATATTCATCTTCACAATCATGATGATGGACATCATAAACATAGCCATCCTGAGAATAATGAATTCATTAAAACACATTCACATATTCATGACCATACAGAAGAAAAACATACCCATAAACATTATTCTGATTTACATCATCGTCATAAACATTAAATGATTTTTCAACATGAATATTTTAGAAATAAATTGAGCAGATTGAGTCAGTGGTTAGTCTGGAATAGTCAGTGCGCTTTGAATAAAAATTGAATCGCCTAACATAATAAGAGATTCCGTGCCAATCCGGCACTGAATCTCTGTTGAACAAGCCCGGGAGAGCACCACTTTTGCGTATTGGATTTTGCTTTTGCTGTTTTTTATTTGCGGGATAAGTATTTGAAG